>CAZDNQ010000065.1:0-13714 GCA_964506605.1 uncultured Victivallis sp.
ACGACGACATGAAATACACCGTGGTGGAGGAACTTGAGAAGCAGGTAGTCCTGGTGCTGCCGCATAAGCCCGCGCCCGGCAACAACGTGGAAAGTGGAGAGATGCGCCGGGCCGCATTTATTTTCAAGTAATACTGGCAGATCAATCGCACCAGCCACGGATGCGACATGCATCCCGGTGCATTACCGGTTGTCGCCTGCAGCCTGGCATGAATCAATTGGATATGTATAAAACAGGCCGCCCCATATCAGGAGGCGGATGGAGTTCTCCCTGCAATACGCTGCGTTCTTACGCACGATGTCCTGCAGCTTTCCGGTCGTCCGGGTTATGATGCGCGACCAGTAGATATCCGGCAGCAGATCCGTGCTGCAGCAGGGATCAAACTTCGGTATCTTCATCAAAGGGTCGTTTTTGATGTACCAATCCGAATCGGCGTCGATGATCGCTATCTCGGATGGCTTGCGCTTCAGGGCCCACTCCAGGAACAGGACTGATTCGTGGAAGTTGATCGGCGTCGACAGATACTTCAGCTCCACCTTCCTCCTGTCAATTTCCAGGAGCCTTTCCGCGAAGGCGACGGTCCTTTTCAAAGGAAGACCCGTGATGGTCCTGTATGTGAATGGCTGGAATCCGTAGAAACTTATGACGACGCAGTCAAAAAGGTCGAACAACGTGTCGGCCATGTCCCTGCCCACGTTTCCGTTGGTCACCAGCGTCATGTGCATCGATGGATGATTCTCCCGCATATGCCTGATCCAGCCAAGGGAGGCAGAATCAATAAGCACCTCGCCTCCCTGGAAATTGATGTTGCGCGGGTTTAACGTGGCGACTGCGCGTTCAATGGCCGCATAGTCTACGGCCTGTCCGCTTAAGCGCCCATGCTCCTCGGAATATTCCGGGGAATGCGCGCAGCACATGGCGCATTTGCTGTTGCACTTCAGTGACAGTTCACATATGGCGCGGCCTATCGAGAGAGGCTCGGATTCCTTCAATGGACGGAAGCCCCTGCCCGTGCATGAGCAATCCATGTCGAAACTGCGCAGCTTAACATCCAGATCCGCATCACGTATGTTGCAAATCGCCTTGTCCTTGTCCATGTACAATTGACAGCAGGGAAACACATCCCCGTTGAACCTTATAAGAATCTGCTCCTGGTAGCATGTCCCTACAGGAACGATACGTCCTTTCGAATCATACCGGGTGTCCGGATCGTCGTCAAAGAGGGTGACTGCGGTATATGGCCTGCCGGAAAATGTCGAAGAAAGAATCTCCAGGGACTTCCTGTAGTTGCGGGGGGAGTCGGCGAGAACCACGGAATCAAACTCGATACATGTCCCCGCATCGGCGGTCTCCCTGGTCATGTATCCCGCAAACCGCCCGCCAAGAATATTGCGGACAAGCAGACCCGTCTTGCGGTTCGACCCGAATATCAGCACCCTGTTCAATGAATTCTCTTCCAGCAGCCTGGATATCGCATTCCCATGCCTCTCTTCAAATTCAGATGTCGCCAGCTGATTCCAGTAGGCGCTGTTGGGGATGCCTGCATGCCTGATGATCTGTTTCGCTCCTTCCGGAGGCCGGCTTAGTTCTTGCATATGGTATTATCCATTTGCCGGCTGGTTGATAGGCGGTTTGTTTTCATTTTGGCATGAAGATAACCGGAGATGAAAAATAAATCAAGCAGGCAAGGATGCGCACAAATAAAAATCCCCGAGGCCCCTTGTACCTCGGGAATTCTTATAAAACTTCGGATTTTCCCTTTCTACGCCGCCTTCTGGGGCTTGTGTCCGCAGCCGCATCCGCAGCCGCAGTGCACAAGCGCGCCGACCTTCTCGTTGATTGTGCCGATGGATTCGGGGACGCTGAGCACGTCGCACTCGCTGCCGAGGATGAACGGATGCCCGACCTCCTTCATCTTCCTGACAAGCTCGAGCGACTTCTCGACGACCTGCGCCTTGGTGATCTTCTCGTCGGAATAGAAATGCTTCGAGGGAAGGTTTCCGTAGAGGACAGTGGTCTTCGGAACGATCCTGGCGTCCTCCCAGAGCGTGCGCGAACTGCCGAGGCTGAGTATGGCGGGATCAAGTTTTACAAACCTCTCGATAATGTGGTCTGTGAGCTCGCCGCAGTCGTGCAGGATGAGATCCACCTTGTGCTTGTTGAGATGGTCCTTGATCTCGAAGGCATAGTCCATGACGCAGCGTTCGAAGACGTCGGAACCCTCCTCGAGCTGGTTCGGTGAAATGTAGATCTTGTTCGCCGCGGGCTCGCACATGATTATGGCCTTCGCGCCGGCCTCTATCTGCTTGGTTATATATTCCTTGATGACCATGCACGCCAGGTCGAGCGCCTTCTTCACGGTTCCGACAGCCTCCTCCTCGTCCGGCTGGATCCCCATGCCAAGCATGTAGACCGCTGTTATCGGATCGGACATGAGCTTGGTCATAAGTGAAAACGGACCTATGCACATTCCTACCGGTACCAGATTCGTATTCCCTGCAATATATCTGACGGCTCCGCAGGTGGCTTCAATCCTTGGAAGCGTGCGCTTCGGAAGCTCATCTCTGACCTTTTCGATCATTTCGGCCGTCGGGGTCGTTTCGAAATGATAGGTGTCGACCTTATCTGCAGGTATCCCCAGGATGTCCAGTAGCAGCGCCTTTTCGAGTTTCAGGTCCATCAGCGGGAACGCCAGCGGCGCATTATAGCGTATCGAGGCCTCCTCGACGGCCTTCCCAAGAAGGACTCCATCAAGCATGACCTTCTTCGGATCATTCCTCTCATGAACGACAAGATCTGTTCCAATAGGGAATGCGGCGCCGGATTTCGCAAGATCAAGATAAAATTCTCTATTCATGACAACCTCCTATGTTCTTTTTTCTGGACATAATATTACCAGTATATCCGAGTGCTTACTTGTATAAAGGATTAAAATATTGGTAATATCATGCAAATGTCTCAAGTAGAACAGACATTCCTGTCTGTTGGATTGAAGATAAGGAAGCAGACGGAAATGTCTGCTTTACTAAAGGAGAAAATCAGAAGCTCTGACCTTTTTTGCCGAGGTTGTAGAGGTCCTTGACTTCCTTTTCGGAAAGGGCCTTTGCGAATACCGCAAACTCATCTATCATGCCCTGGTAGAAACCGGCGTATCCCCTTCCAATGAGGATATTCGCATTTGAAGCTTTGACGTTGGGTATCTCAAGAGGCGTCTCCAATGTCAGCTCCCCGTTCAAATACCAAAACAGCTTGGCGTTCTTCATGTCCCTGACGAGGACGGCATGGTTCCATTTCCCAGGCAGCAGGGCCTTCGAGCTGTTGACGCCTGTATATCCTCCTTCAATATCCTTGCCTGTGGAGCCGTAGAAGTAGTTAATCACTCCTGAAGTCTCAATAGTCATCGTACCCTCGCCCCCGTAGCACTTGTTGAAAGGATTGCGCCTCCCGCCGAAATCCACAGGATCCAGCCACATTGAGACCGTCATGTTCCCTTCAAGATTGAGGGTCTTGGAGTCCTTCACCTCGATATAGCTGTCCTTGCCGTTGAATTCGGCGCAGTCACCCGCGACCCCCTTGACAAACTTCACTCCATGTATCCTTCCATCGTTCTTCTGTCCGCTCAGATCCGAAAGCACCGAACCTGCACCCCTGCTGATCAAGGTGTTCTTCTCGAAGCTGAAGGCCAACACCGCACCTTTTGGAAGATTTGTGGACGAACGCTTCACTCCTGCAGCGGAATTAGCAAGTTCGATCTTCTTCTCGATCTTTATCTTGTCGAGGCTCGCGAGCAAGGGCAGTATCCTCTCGTACCAGTAGCAGGCGCGTTCCCTGAGGTTGTTCTGCATCAGCCTGTAGTCCTTGTCATCGGAAAGGTTCCACCAGCCGTCGGCCAATTCTGTCATCTCCGCGGCATCCTCCGGATCCTCCATGTCGACCGAAGCCAGCTGTTTAAGTTTTTCATCCTGCCCTTTCGCAATCATTGGAACACCCTTGTCCCAGTTGTTCCTGGAAAAGCAGTAGAACTTCCCGACCGCCAGGTTCGCGGCAGGATCATCAGGAACAGTCTTGAGCTTCTCAAATGACGCGGCAGCAAGCGCATAATCCTTCCTGATGAGCAGAAGATCCTTGTTTAAATCCCTAGTCTCATTCATCAGTTCCGCACTGTTAGCCTTCTTCGCACATATCGACGCCGAATTGAGGTTTTTCGCGGCATCGTCGTAGAGGTCGGCGTCCATGCACCAGGAATAGCAGTCAATATACGCCGCCGCCAGCGCTCCGGGATCGCTTATCGCCTTCTGGTACTTGTCGCATGACGCCAGGTTCTTTTCGGCAAGTTCTATCCGGTTGACGGTGAAAACTTTTTCGATATCCTTAATAAGCGGGATTATCCTGCCGACATCGCCGGAATATGCGGAATTTTCGAGAGCCTCGGAAAAGAATGCGTATCTCACGGCGGCAGGATGCTCCTTCTTCATGGCTTCTGCAGCCAGTTCCGCGGCAAGATCCTTCCTGGCCTTGGCATCCGAAGACTTGTACTTCTCCGAATATATCTCCTTTATGCTGGCAACCGCCTTCTTCAGCTCGGGGTCCGTCGGCACATCCAGCTTCGCCTGAGGCTCCTTCTCCTTTATATTCTCCTTGGCGCTCTCCTCAATCTTTCCCTTGCCCTTCTCCACGTCACCGAAAAGATCCACGTCCTTGAGTTCCGGAAGTCTGTTTTCAACGGGCTTTACACCCTTGCCGGAGGCGGCACCCTTGTCCTGCGCGGAGACAGAAACAGTCAATGAGATTGCGCAGAAGATGAAAAGTATATATGCAGTCTTTCTATGACTATGAATCATGAGAGGAATACCATTTTATGGTTCAATTGACAAATATACCTATTAAAACTTTGGTTGCAATAGAAACTACAGCCAGAACGGCAGCTGGCCCGGCCCCCTGCGGTCAAGTCCGCCCCTGCCGATCAGATAGTCGAGTTCGGCGAGCAGCCTCCCCTTGTCATTCGGAAACCTTCCTTCCATGGGCACCGGGTTCGATGCATGGTTCGCGCGGAACACCGTCCGTTCCAAATCGAGATCCGCGATGATCCTGCGAAGTTCGCAGACGGCCTCGTATTCCGAGACGGTCTCGTATCCGCTGAACATCTTCGTGCCCGGCACTTCGACATAGCGCAACGCCGACAAAAGCTTCGGCTGCATCCCGTTCAAGACCTTGGCAGTTTCAACAGCATGTTTCTCGGTACCTCTTTTGCCACCGAGGCCGAGGAGTACCATCACTGAACAGCGAAGTCCGCATTCCTGCGAAATCCGCACCGCTTCAACCATCTTCTCAGCGGTCTCTCCCTTGTTTACAAGCTTCAACAGCTCTTCGTCTCCGGTCTCCAGCCCAAGATACAATGTATGCAGCTTCAGCTGCCGGAGTTCGCTGAGCTGGTCCTTCGTCTTCGCGAGTATCGAACTGCCGTTCGCATATATGTTCACACGTGTCAGCTTTGGAAAGACCTCGTTCAGCCTCTGCAGATATTTCTTGAGCCTCTCGAACGGCAGTATCATCACATCGCCGTCGGCGAGGAATATCCTCTGCGTCTCCGGATACCTCTTCGCGGCCTTTGCGAATTCCGCAAGGACCTCCTCCTCGTTCCGTTCCTGGTAGCGGACAGGCTTGTACATCCCGCAGAAGCGGCAGCAATTATGCGGACAGCCGTAAGCGACCTGGAATATCAGGCTCTCGGCTTCAGCCGGAGGGCGGAATAAAGGTTCGCGGTATTGCATAGAAATTTTTAAGGGTTTCCATTGATTATAAATATTTTATATGTTGATAATGGCAAAACTCTTCTTGTTTCAAAAGTAACTGTCAGCTGAGGTTCTGCACCCTCTGCCATATTTGTAAAATTATAATCACCTACATTATAACGTTGCTGGTAACCTACTTTCTTATATTCATTTCCAACATATTCCCAATCATCATCCCATTGGCTTCCTGTTGTGTGAAATATTTCGCTCTTAGTACCGTCAGTAAATATCTTAAAATCTCCTTGATTAACCTCATATATAATTTTATTTGTTCTCTTATCTACAATTTTCAATTCAAGAATCTTGATTTCATTTGTATTTAACGAATATAATTCTTTATCTGAAACATTTGACTCATAAGGAACATCTATATATAACTCAAAGCTGGAGTGGTGGTCAATGGTTGGTATCCCCTTCAAGCTATAAGAAACATCATTTTTTTCTTTGAGTTGTACAGATGGAAAGAATATTCTATAACCGTGTCCCTCCAAGAAAAACGGGATGAGACAAAGTGTATATTTGATTATTTTACCATCTCCTGAATATCCCGCTATTTTACTGCTCATATAAATGCTACTTACAGTACCACAGCCTTGAACAGCAAGTAAAACAACCAGCATGCTGGTTAATTTAATTATGTTCTTCATATAGAATTCCTTAATTTTCATATATAACAGGGCTTATAAAATAACTTTCTCATTGGGCAAAGACAAACGAATAGCAATGCTTGCATTTTCCTTATACTGCATTAATGACAGAATCTCCAGCTATTATGCGGGTAGCCAAGCGACCTAGAATATCAGGCTCTCAGCTTCCGCCGGAGGGCGGAATAATGGTTCACGGTAATTCATAAGATATTCAAACCACAGAACATCCTCCGCCGCTAAGAAGCTATGGAGGACAGGCACAGATTACACAGAAAAAAGATATTTATTCATGGGTTACTATAATGAAGACTTGGATGATGATAAATCAAGCCCTCGTGATCTTCGTGTGCTTCGTGGTGGATATTCTTATTTGAATTCCGCGCCGAGTTTCCGGAAGTCGGCGACGAATTCGGGATATGTGACTGCGGCGGACTCTGCGTTCTTCACTACGGTTCTGTCTTCGGCGTTGAGACCTGCGATTGCGAGGGCCATGGCGATACGGTGGTCATGGTAGCTTTCAACTTCTGTTCCGCGGAGTTTTGAACCCTTGATCACCATTCCGTCCGGAAGCTCTTCGATTTCAGCGCCCATCTTGCGGAGTTCGCAGGTCATGCAGGCGATGCGGTCGGTCTCCTTGATGCGGGCCTGCGGCACGTTCAGGAGCCTTGTAGTCCCTTCGGCGAAACATCCGGCGACGGCAAGGGCCGGCAGCGCATCGGGCGTGGAGTTCAAATCTAAATCAGCGCCCTTCAGACCGCCTGCGGTCTTTACAATCGTCCTGTCGAACCCGCGCTTGATGTCCATTCCCATCTTTTCGAGATAGATGAATACATCCTTGTCTCCCTGGCGATCATTGAAGTCCAGATTCCTTATCACGACCTCACCGCCGGTCACCGCCGCCGCGACAAGAGGGAATGTGGCGGTGGAGAAGTCGGCCGGTATCGTCATTTCAAAGGGCTTATATGACTGTCCGCCCTTGATCCTGAAGTTCAAAAGATCGTCCGAATGCTCAAACTTTATCCCCTGCTTGTTCAGCCAGTCCAAGGTAATCTCGACATAGGGCTTTTCGTTCAGGTTGAAAACCTCAAGCTCGGTATCACCCTTGATCAGAGGGACTGCAAGCAGCACTGCGGTTACGAACTGCGAGGACTTGCCTTCTACTTTGGCTTTTCCTCCCCTGATGGGACCTTGGACCGACAACGGGCATTTTCCGTTTTTGGAGACAGTCTTCGCACCGAGCATCTCGAGGGCGGACAGCACGGGCGCCATGTGGCGGGTGCGCAGGGAGTCGTCGCCGTCGAATTCAACCTTTTCTGATGTTATGGAGGCAAGTCCTGTGAAGATCCTGAGGCTGGTGCCTGAGTTACCGACATCGATGACGCCTAATTTGATCTTCGGCCTGCCGGCGACTCCTTTGACGGTCCAGAGATTCTCCTTCCTCTCAACTTCCGCACCAAAGGCGGCGGCGGCGGTCAGGCTGGAGAGGGTGTCGCCGGAAATCAGCGGCCGGCTTATTTTGGAAACTCCGTCCGCCATGGCGCCGATGGCGACGGCGCGGATGGTGTGCGACTTCGATCCCGGGACGGATATTTCACCACGTATCTTCGACTTTGAAATCTCAAGGTTCATTCAACTCCCAAGCAAAAGAAAAATGCATTTCGTTTGTAGCAGGCGTATTCAAGTATGGACGGGCTTAAGCCTGTCCCATGAATTCAGATATGGTACATGCTCCCTTCGACAAGCTCAGGACAGGAAAGCACGTGCCTACTTGATCAGCTTTATGCTGAACGGATACTTGTAGTGCTGTCCATCGTTCGCCTTGATGCCGGCGATGATGATGAAGACTATGTTCAGTACGGCCAGCAGGAGGATAAGCGGGATTCCGATGATTATGAAGACCAGCGGAATGCATACCAGCCACGCGATTCCTATGGTAATCTGGAAATTCAGCGACTCCTTGCCCTGTTCGTCGACGAACTTCATCTTCTCCTTCTGTATCAGCCAGATCACAAGAGGGGCGATTATGTTTCCAAAGGGGACAAGGTATCCTGCAAATGCGCTGATATGGCAGAGCATCCCCATGGTTCTTTCTTCGGCCGGAACATCGGTCGCAGGTGCAGTGGCAGGCGCGTTCTCGCTCATATGAAATCCTCCTCTTGTTGTTTCGGATAAGTTACTCTAGAATCAAAAATTTTCACCTCCGGGTGGAAATTTATTCCCACTCGATGGTTCCCGGCGGCTTGGAGGTGAGATCGTAGACGACACGGTTGACGCCGCGGACCTCGTTGATGATCCTGTTGGATATCAGGCCCATCAGCTCGTAGGGCAGCTTCACCCAGTCGGCCGTCATGCCGTCCTGGCTGTCGACGACGCGCAGCGCCACGACCTTCTCGTAGGTCCTCTCATCGCCCATGACACCGACGGTCTTGACCGGCAGGAGCACTGCGAAAGACTGCCATGTCGTATAATAAAGATTGGCCTTCTTCATCTCATCGACGACAATTGAGTCCGCATCGCGGAGGGTGTCGAGATCCTCCTTTGTGATCGCGCCTACCAGGCGGACTGCGAGTCCCGGACCAGGGAAGGGCTGGCGCATCACTATTTCCTCAGGAAGACCGAGCTTGCGGCCGACCTCCCTGACTTCATCCTTGAAAAGCTTGCTGAGAGGTTCGACCAGTTTGAGCTTCATCTTTTCCGGTAGTCCGCCGACATTGTGGTGGCTCTTGATCATCGCGCTGGGGTTGCCTCCGATCGGCACGCTCTCGATAACATCGGGATATGTCGTTCCCTGGGCAAGGAAGTCGGCATCCTTGATCTTTATCGCCTCCTCCTGGAAGACTTCGACGAACTCATGCCCGATGATCTTGCGTTTCCTCTCGGGATCCTGGACGCCTGCGAGTTTCGCAAGGAACCTTTCCTCAGAGGCGGCGACTCTTAGATCTATCTTGAAGTTCCTGTTGAAGACCTGGGCGACCTTCTCGACTTCGCCCTTCCTGAGAAGTCCGTTGTCGACGAATATGCATGTAAGCTGTTTCCCGATCGCCTTGTGGATGAGCGCTGCGGCGACTGCGGAATCCACGCCGCCGCTGAGACCTAGGATCACATGGCCCTTGCCGACCTTGGTTTGTATCTCAGCCACCGACTGGTCGATGAACGACTGCATTGTCCAGTCGCCCTTGCACTTGCAGATCCTGAGGCAGAAGTTCTCGATTATCTTCCTGCCTTTCGGAGTATGGACGACTTCCGGATGGAACTGGATGCCGTACATCCTGCGGGCGGAATTGCATACTGCGGCGTATTCGGTGTTTGCGGTCTTCGCAATCGGGGCAAAACCTTCGGGAATAGCCAGCACCTTGTCACCATGGCTCATCCAGACCGTCAGTTTTTTCTCAAGGCCGTGGAACAGGTCGTTCTCGCCGACCACCTCGAGTTCGGCCCTGCCATATTCGCGGGCCGTCCCCTTGGCGACCTTGCCGCCCAGCAGGTGGGATGTCATCTGGAGCCCGTAGCATATCCCAAGCAGCGGAATGCCGAGGTTGAATATCTCGGGATCGCATTTCGGGGCGTCCTTCTGATAGACGCTGGCGGGGCCTCCGCTGAAGATTATGCCCTTCGGCTTCTCCTTCGCGATGTCGGACGCCTTCATGTTGAAAGGGACTATCCGGCTGTATACGTTGCATTCCCTTATGCGCCGCGCGATCAGCTGGCTGTACTGGGAACCGAAATCAAGAACTAGGACCGTCTCGTTGATGGATTTCACCTGGATTACCTCTTTTTCCTTTTGACTGAACAGATCTCATTGCACCGCGGGCACCTCGAAACCGTCTCGTTCGGCTTCACAAGGAACGCAAAATGGCAGTCGTCGCATATGCACAGCGAGCCTTCGGAGAGGGCCCAGTCGTAGACTTTCCTCCTCCACAGCTCCCTTCCCCAGAGGATGGAGACGAGTATCACCCATCCGAAGAGATATATCAGGAATCCTCCTGTGCAGCTTACTGGAATCATTTGGACTTCCCCTTCTGCCTCTGCCATTCTATTTCAATGTAGCACGGCTCGTCCGTCTTTCTATTCTCCTCCGGAAGAAGGGCGTTTTTTGCGATGAACGCCTCGACTGCGGCCGCATCGAGCTCCTGGTTTCCGCAGGATGCCGCGATCTTCGCCCTGGGGAAGAAATCCTTCCCGTAGAAAGACACCTTCAGCACAGTTGTCTTTGCGGGATTCAGGCTGGCGGCCTTCTTCAGTATGTCCTCGGTCTTTGAAAAGAACTGCGGCAGGCTTCTGCCGTCGCCGTCCCGCCATACCGGATATTCCGCAGGCGCCGCCTTCCTGATGCCGTTCACTGGAGGCGGTATGGACGGAGGCCTGTAGTCCCAGCTCCTCGCGACCTCCTGCGCGGGATCCTCCCTGCCAACATCGATCTCCTCGAAGCTTTTCAACTTTGAATCGCCTGACACCTCCGATACCGAAAACATGATGTCCGGTTCCGGAGTCCGGAGTCCGGACACGGCATACACCGAGCTGAAACCGTGTCTCTGGTTCGGCTTTGAGACCAGGGTCGGATCACCGTAGTCCAGCCAGTACAGGAAATTCCTCTTCACCGGGGAGTCAGGCATGGCGTCAAGCGGAAGGAACACCACCTTCTTCATCTCCGAAGCCGACTTCGTCCCTTCCTTCTCCTTGACCGAGAAGATACTGAAAATGACAAGGTGTATCGCTGCCGCAAGGATTACGGCCAGCAGGAAATCCCGGAACAGGTTCCTGTCTTTTCTTTCATTCCGCAGGCGCATCCTCTGTCATCTGCTCCTTCCTTGTTTCGGGCACAGTTGCGGCATAGACGTTCAGGTTCATCGAACGGGCGAGGGACATCAGCTTCACTATCTCGCCGTAAGAGGTGTCCTTGTCGGCGACGATGACGACCGTCTTCGCCTTGCTCTTGGAGGTGAACAGCTGGAGCCTGTCCTTGAGCTTCCTCCAGTCGGATTCGAGAGGCTCGTCGTTGAAGT
Source organism: uncultured Victivallis sp. (assembly GCA_964506605.1). Taxonomy (GTDB): domain Bacteria; phylum Verrucomicrobiota; class Lentisphaeria; order Victivallales; family GWF2-50-93; genus GWF2-50-93. The sequence goes on from CAZDNQ010000065.1 coordinate 11,443, forward strand.
AGAAGCGGTTTCCCTTGTCGATGGACACGATCATCTTCTCGGCGCCTGTCTCATTCTCCCCTTCGGCGGTCTGGGGGACATTTATCTTGATGCCTGAGATCTGGACGAACGAACTGGACAGCATGAAGAAGAGCAGCAGGAGGAAGACGACATTGATGAAGGGGGTCATGTCGGGCAGCCCCTTGAATATCTTCAGCCTTGTCCTGAACTTCGCCATCATTCCTCCGACTTGGTGTTGTCGCCTGCGGACGCCGAGCCCATCTTGTTGTGCTTGAAGAAATAGACGATTTCGGATGCCGCCTTCTCCATGTCGAGGGTTATCGCCTCGATGCGCGAGACCAGGTAGTTGTAGGCGATGTAGCATGGAATGGCGACGCAGAGCCCTCCTCCGGTCGTATATAGGGCCTTGCTTATGCCGGAAGCCAGGTTCTTGGAGTTCACGAAAGCTCCGACCTCCTTGATCTGGCTGAACACGTCGATCATTCCGAGCACCGTGCCGAGAAGTCCGAGGAGGGGCGCGATATATGCGATTGTCGCAAGGATGTTCATCCTGGATTCGAGCCTCGGGATCTCGTCCAGCGCGGCATCCTCAATCGCCCTGCCGACATCCTCCTCCCCCTGTTCATAGCTGAGTATGGCGGAACGCAGGACATGCGCGGCGGGTCCGGGCGTGTCGTCGCAGAGGCTGACCGCCTCGACGACGTTGCCCCTCTTCAGGACGTTTACAAGCCCCCTGACAAGATCACCGACGTTGACCTGCACCCTGTGCAGGTAGAACAGCTTCTCCAGGAATATGAACATCGCTATGACGCTGCAGGCCAGGATCAGCCACATCACCGGGCCGCCTTCCACCAGTATTTCCTTGAAAAGAAGAATCATGTGTCACTCCTTGAGTTTATATTTCTCGCGAATCTCGCGGATCATCTTCAGATAGTCGTCCTTCGGCTCTATGTTGAGCTCCACCAGCTTGCGGTATATGCTCACGGCCGCCTCGGCGGCCTCAGGGGTCTCCTTCTCGAGATAGATCCTGGCGGCGGCCTGCGCGGCCTTCACCAGCCATACCGGATCCCTGATCTCCCCCTTGTCCGTGTCCGCCTGATATCCATATATTATCTCGCGGTATCTTGCAAGCGCGCTGCCCTTGTCCCCGATCATTTCATCGCATTTTGCGAGCTTGAATATGGCCTGGTCCCTGAAATTGAGGGAGATGTTGTTCTTCGCGAGGATCTTCTTGAAGTAGTCCGCCGCCGTCATTGTGTTGGAATTGTCCGTCGTCTTCCAGGCTATCGAAAAATAGCAGTCTCCGAGCCGGCCGAGGCAGGCTGTCTCGAGGTTCGAACCCGGCCTCCTGCCGATCGCCTTGGTGTAGAAGGGTATGGCCTTCTCGAACTCGTTCGCGTCGGAAAGCATGTCCCCGCGCAGCATGAAACCCTCCGAGACTATGCTCTCGTTCGGGTATTTCTCCGAAAGCTCATCCAGATATTTCACGGCCTTGTCGTTCTTTCCGGCCTTTGAACAGATATAGGCCGACTCATATATCGCCTCTGCCGCGACCGACGGAACCGACGCATATTTGGCGGCCAGATCCTGGAGGACCGATTCCGCCTTGTCCAGCTTTCCGCCGTCCCTGAGGAAATCCGCCTGCCAGAAGATACCCTTCACCGTGAACAGCGAGTCCGAGTAGTTCTTCCTGAGAAGCTCGAGATCCCTGGCGGACTGCTCCTCATCGCCGGCGAGAAAATGGGAATACAGCCTCTTGTAGAGGGCGTTCGGCGCCATCTCGTCCTTCGGATAGGCCTCAATTATCTTCGAGTAGTTCTCCTCGGCCAGCCTGTAGTTTCCGGAGTCGAAGCCGATGTTCCCCATCTCGAAGAACGCCCTCGGCGCCTCATCATGCTTCGGGAACCTCCTTGCGAAATCCGCAAAAACCTCCATCGCATCGTCGTTCTTCCTCAGCTTCATGAGCGTCATGCCAAGCATGAAATATGCGTCCTCGTATCCGCGTCCGCTTTCGTACTCCTTCATGAACGCCCCGAGGAGGACATAGCATTTCTGGTAGTCCTTCATCGCGAACACCGCATCCGCCTGCCTGAGGAGCGCAGTTTCCCGGAACGATGGATTCTCCTCGGATATCCTCGCAAACTCGTCAGCGCCCTCCTGGTATTTCTTCTCGAGGCAAAGTATGTCCGCAAGATTCATCCTGGCGTCGCATTTCCTGGCGTCGTCAGGCGCATTCTCGACGATATAGCCGAACTTTTCGCGGGCCTCGTTG
>CAZDNQ010000066.1:0-13700 GCA_964506605.1 uncultured Victivallis sp.
GAAATGAGGAGTCCTGAGCGCGCCATAATCCTTTGCAACCTCCTGGGTCTTGTCGCGGGCATATACCCACGGGAACTTATGCTCCTTCATGCGCTCGATCATGTGTGCGAAACTGTCGTTCTCATGCGTCTTCTCGCTGTTCGAATTGATACCTATGAACGAGACCCCCTTGTCCTTGAATTTCTCCGCTGTCTTGCGTGTGACCTCGTCGGAACCTGTCACAAACGGGCAATGGTTGCATGTGAAGAAGACTACAAGAACCTTTGCATCCGCGAAATCTGAAAGGCTGTAGCTTTTCCCGTCGGTAGCCGGCAGATTGAAATCCGGCGCCCTGTCGCCAATCTGGAGAGTGAAAGACATCTTGTCCCCTGTCTGCTTTGAAGTTTATTATAATTCAAATTCCACAATCTAACGGCATGCTGGACGTATGCAAAGCTCCCTGAAAAAGAAAAAGACCGCTTATCCATGCCTGATACCGACCCTTCAGATATCAGCCCGGAAAACCGGTCTTTCCTTTTTCAATCTGCAAAGAGATTATTCAATAGGACCATACACGACAGGATTCTTATCGGAATCCCCGTTCATGGCAACAAGATATTTGCCTTTGCCTACGACTCCTCCTGGCAAAGTTATCCTGAATTTATTGACGACGCTCTCACCTGGCTGCAGTCCCTCCACCGGGCGTGACCACAGCAACGTGTCGGAAGCATCCCTTACACCGTCATTGGACAGATAAACGGCAGGCTGCACTCCTGTAACCTCTGATTTACCGTCATTCTGCATTATGAGTTCGGCAGTAAGAAGCTGCCGGTTGGATCTTGTATCCAGCACAACCGTGCCGAATTCGCTGCCAAGTTTGCCTTTGTTGCCCTGGTTGTCTCCGCTTGACTGTGTCACGGTGAACACATTCCCTGCGATTGTCACTGTCCCAGTACGTGAACGGGTGGTGGTATTTGCGGCAATCCGGTAGGTTACAACTCCATTTCCTGTACCGGTGAATCCTGTCAGAATCTTCACCCAGGCGACATGGCTCAGGGCAGTCCAACGGCATGCCTGGGAGGATGTGGTGACAGTCACAGACCCATCTCCTCCAAGCGAAGTCACATTGGTATTTACAGGATTTATTGTATACTCGCATTTGGCCCGTGCCTGGATGATTAAGAACGTCTTTCCAGCAACTGTGATCGTGGCCCTGCGGGCGACATCAGCCGTGTTCTCATCAACGGTATATGCGACAGTTCCAGTTCCAGTACCGCTCTCGCCCGAAGTGATGGTGACCCATGGAACATTGTTGCTGACCATCCAGGAGCAGCCCTCTCCAGTAGTCACGGTGATAGTCCCCTTGCTGGCTGCCGCAGGCAGTGACACTCTGGAGGGTGTTATCCTGTAGGCGCTGCCCTTGTCGGCCTGGAAGACGGTGAATGTCTTGTCGGCAATCGCCAGAGTGCCTGTACGTCCGACGTCGTCGGGGTTTGCCACGACGCTATATGCCACATTGCCCGGACCGGTGCCTTTGGCGCCGGCAGTAATCACAATCCATGGGACACTGCTGGTGGCCGTCCAAGCCTTGTCTGCGGCAGTCATTACTGCAACTTTACCCTTATGGGCTGTGTAGTTGTAGTATATCACCATCGGGGCAATAGTGTATGCGGAAGGCGCTGGCGGAGCAGCCTGGCTAACCGTGAAAGTTTTTCCGGCAATCGTCATGTTACCTGAGCGTGCAACACCAGTATTGGCGGCGACATTGAATGCAACAGTTCCCGAACCTGTACCGCTGGTTCCCGCCGTTATAGTTATCCATGGGGCGGAGCTTGTGGCCGTCCAGGCGCATCCCGGAGTGGTGGTGACCGTCACATTACCGCTGTATGCGCTGGAATTGATGGATGCTCCGGCAGGAGCAATCGTGTATGTGCAAACCACGCCCTGGGCGGCCTGGTTCACTATGAATGACTGCCCCGCTATCGTCATAGTCCCTGAACGGACTGCAGTTCCGGTATTTGCTGAAACGCTGTATGCCACATTGCCCGTACCAGTACCGCTGGCACCGGCAGTTATCGTAATCCAAGGATCATTGCTCACAGCCGTCCACTTGCTGCCTGCAGTCGTTCCCACTGTAACCGTACCGGTACCTGCAGCTGCTCCGAAAGTCGCATTTGCAGGAGTTATAGTGTATGAGGCCCCTCCTCCTGTAACTGTAATATCAATGGTTCCAAGGTTGGAATCCGTAGATCCATCCCAGGCGGCATATGTCATGGAATCTGTTCCGGAGAATCCTGAATCAGGGAAATATGTGATATCCGTACCGCTTAGGCCGGCTGTGCCGTTCGCCGGCTGGGAGACTATCCTCAGTGTAAGCGGGTTGTTGTTGGCGTCACTTGCCTGCAGGCTGATAGCCACGGCTTTGCCGGCTGGAGTCGTTGCTGTAAGATTCTTCACCACCGCCGGAGTATTTGAGTTGGCGGAATCATTGTTCGGACCATTATGGCAGCTGTAGCAGCCGATCTGGAATCCGCGCCAGAAGACCTTTGAGCCAAATGCGTTCAATGTACGGTCAGTGCGCGATCTCGACAGGACAGTCCCCCTGTAATCTGTGCCGTGGCATGTCCTGCAGGAGGCGCCGGCATTGTCGGGATGCCTGCTCACCCAGGTCTGTCCAAGAGGATGCAGCCCATGCGGCCCTCCGCTGACAGTATTCGGTGAAATGCCGTGGCATGACTGGCATTCGGCAATCGGACCAATATATCCCTGCTGCTGAATGCTCATTATGTTGTCCGTGTCGTCGATTGAGGGGAACTCTGCATGTGTTGAATTGTGGCAGGCCTCGCAGTTAAGCCCTCCATGCCCCTTTGAAAACCTGTAGAGGGAGAATCCTGTAGCCGGGGTGTTTGGAACAGTTGCGAACCTCTGGTTTACCGGTGTACGCATCGTATTGCCGCTTGAGAAAACGGTTTGGTAGCGGATCTGGCCGCTGTTTGTGACGGCGTCGCCGGTGTGGCAGGCCTGGCAGCTCGGTTCATCCAGCCATCCTGTACGGTTGACCGAACCGACCTGGCTCATCTGCCCATGGCAGCTCTGGCACTGGATTGCAAGATCTCCGCTGGGGGCCACTGAACGCCCCATGACACCGCGCAGGCACTTTGTCTCCTTGCCCGGATGGCAGTAATAGCAGCTTGTGCGGTTGTCTGTCGAATCAAGGGTCAGGCCGTTCGCAGGATCAAGAACTTTTGAATGCAGGGTGTGCATGGAACTGGTCAGAGGGGGGATGTTTCCCTGTCCTGTCCCGGGAAGAGCTTCGGAGAGATGGCAGCTTGCACAGAGGATCGCCTTGCCGCTTGAAGTGACAGTGGCATAGAGCCCGTTCGGATCGAACTTGGCAGCTGCAAGAGCTGCGGTGAAAGCGGGAGTCCCAAGCTGGCGGTCATCATGCAGGAGCAGGACATTCAGGCGGAAGTCCCTTTCGGCATCCGCGACGTTGACCCATCCTCCGGAAGGCTGGGCGTTTGGCGAGGAACCGGAAGCATGGCATGCCATGCAGTTGATCTCCGTAGAGACAGGCAAAACCACGTCCCTGGTCGCAATTACAGTGCTTCCGCTCTTTCCGGTAAGCCTCATCACAGGGTATGTATTGATGTTTCCGGCGTCATCTGTCGCGGTTATTGGAACGCCATATGCCGCCATCCAGTCATAAGTCGCCTCGTATTTCATCGCCTGAGGAGTATTGGCGGCGCCGGGCATGGAGAAGGATTCGGGTCCGGGCACCGGCAGGCCAACATCCGGCTGCAGTGTAACTCCGAACAGGGGATTGACATAATCCCAGAAATTCGTCTTGCCGACAGATGTCTTGTTGATTGATCCGTTCGGATCCGCGACAGCCATGTAGGTGACGCTTACGCCGCTCTGGTTGGTGATCAGTTTTCCATTTGCATCGATCACCTGGGAATGGACAGTGTTGTAAGGGGGGAGAAGAGAGAACACCGAGAAATCCCCGTCGGCGCAGTGCATGCCGAGATTGTTCCAGCCGAGCACGCTGCCGTTTCTTGTCTGCGTCTGGCCGTTCGCGGAGCATGCAAGCACCAGCACCAGTGCACCAAGGCACATTGGAAGCCGACAGGACTTCAATCCGCCTGCTGCCGTTTTTCCGTTTGGTCTTATGTTCATGACAACTCCTCCTGCTTGTTTTTACATGCAAAACCATATAAACCGGACAGCATGCCCGGCTCCTACAATGCTCCCTCATAAATCTATTTATACTTGATTGCAGGCTCCACTTTTATTCAATGGGGGAAAACCCTACCTTTTTATGGGGGAAAACCCTACCATGGAAAAATGAAGATTCCACTTGAAAAACGACATGGTAGGGTTATCCCCCATGACATTATCCTTCTCCTCCCATGTAATAATCAGTATTTTGAACCTATATTATGCATGCTCTAAAACTGGTATCCGGCACTCATAAGTAATCTGGGGTTTTACAAGGATGATAGGTATATCAAAGCTGTACATGGGGCAGGTCGAAGCCTCTGACGCCTTGCGCTATGGCAGACAGTCGTCGCGCCTCCCTTCCCATCTGCTCCAGTTCTCATCCGACAAAAAGCCCGTCGTGATATGGAACGCCACCAGAAAATGCAATCTTGTCTGCAGGCACTGCTATGCCGCCACATCCGAACACTCCGGACCCGAGTTGAACACGGAAGAAGGGAAAAAGCTCATAGACGATCTTTCCGCTTTCGGCTGTCCTGTCATCCTGTTCTCCGGGGGCGAGCCTCTGACAAGGCCGGATCTGCCGGAACTCGCCGCATATGCCGTTTCCAAGGGGCTCCGCGCCGTAATATCGACAAATGGGACGCTGATTGACGGCAGTCTCGCCGGAAGGCTGAAGAAGATCGGCTTGTCCTATGTCGGGATCAGCCTCGACGGACTGCGCGAAATCCACGACAGTTTCCGCGGCTGCAAAGGAGCCTTCGACGATGCGATAAAAGGCATAAGGGCCTGCATGGGCGCGGGTCTCAAGGTCGGGCTCCGCTTCACAGTCTGCCGTGAAAACCTGGCGGACATACCAGGAATATTCAATCTCATCCGCGAGGAGAAAATTCCCAGGATCTGCATCTACCACCTGGTATATACAGGCCGTGGCGCTGATCTCGCGAAACTGGATCTGGACCACAGACAGGCACGCACGCTCATGGACACCATCATCGAAGAGACAGGCAAGTTATATGCCTCCGGACTCAAGACCGAAGTGCTTACCGTCGACAACCATTGCGACGGCCCTTATCTCTACCTGAAGATGCTCAGGGAGGACAATCCCAGGGCGTCCGAGATACTCGATCTGCTCAGCATGAACGGCGGCAACAGCAGCGGACTCGGGGTGGCGTGCGTCAGCTGGGATGGAAAAGTCCATCCCGACCAGTTCTGGAGGAGCAAGATCCTTGGCAATGTACGCGACAGGTCCTTCGGGGAGATCTGGACTGATAAGAACAATGAATTCCTGATGCAGCTGAAGGAGAAGAAGAAGTATGTCTCAGGCCGCTGTGCGAAATGCACTTTTCTAGACATATGCGGAGGCAATTTCCGGGCCAGGGCCGAGGCCGCCACCGGAGATGTATGGGCTCCTGATCCGGCCTGCTACTTGACCGACTTGGAGATTGGTATTAAACCCGGAGGGGATCCTGAATGATGCCTGCTTCAAACGGGAAAACCATGCCAAATATCCACGCCATAGCCTGGGAGACCACCAGGAAGTGTGCGTTGAACTGCATACACTGCAGGGCGTCGGCGGGCGACACAAGGCCCGGCGGCGAGCTGAGCACCGAGGAGGGGTTCAGGCTTATCGATGGAATTGCGGATTTCGCAAAACCGATACTCATACTCACCGGCGGCGAGCCGATGTCGCGTCCGGACATCTATGAACTCGCATATCACGCCACTTCCAAAGGGCTTAGGGTGGTCATGGCGCCCTGCGGCCATCTCATCACTCCGGAAAGCACGGAAAAGATCAAATCCGCCGGAATCAAGGCGCTGAGCATAAGCCTGGACGGCGCGGACGCATCCACCCACGACGCTTTCAGGGGGACGCCAGGCGCGTTTGAAAAGAGCCTGGCTGGAATACGTTGTGCAAAGGATGCCGGCATACATTTCCAGATAAACACGACCGTCAGCAAAATCAACGCAGGACAGCTTCCCCGGATAATTGATCTTGCCGAAAGCATAGGAGCCTCTGCAGTCGACTTCTTTTTCCTCGTCCCAACCGGACGCGGAAAGAAGATTGATGCGGAGATGCTGCCGATGCTGGAATATGAAGAGATGCTGCAGTGGATTGCCGGCGAACGCTCCAGGCGCAAGATCAGAATCAAGACCACATGCGCACCGCATTATGCGCGGATCTCACGGAGCGTCGACGGCGGTTCCAATCCAGAGGGAGGATGCCTGGCCGGCGGCGGATTCGTCTTCGTGTCACATCGGGGGATAATGCAGCCATGTGGTTTCCTGGACATACCCTGCGGTGATCTGAGGAAGATGGACTTCGACTTTGGAAAGGCGTATACTGTTTCCGAGGTCTTCAAATCGCTCCGGAATCCGGACAGTTTCGAGGGGAAATGCGGTGTCTGCGAATTCCGCATGGTCTGCGGAGGATGCCGTGCCAGGGCGTATGCCACAAGCGGAGACATGCTTGCCGCAGATTCAACCTGCTCGCACATACCCCGGGTATCAGTCAAGGCCGATGGGATATCGGAATCATCCAGGAATGAACTCCTGCTCCGGCTGCAGCAGGGGATCCCGCTTGTCCACCGCCCGTTCCAGAAGATTGCCGTAGAACTTGGAATGGAGGAGGACCAGGTGATCTCGTTCATCTCCAGATCTTTTGCACGTGGCGAAGCGAGAAGGATCGGCGGTATTTTCGACGGCAGGAAGCTTGGATATTCAAACACATTGTGCGCCGCATCCCCGCGGCCTGAAGCGGAGGAGGAGTTCGTCAGCTACATACGTTCGCTGCCGGGCGTGACACACTGCTATGAGCGTGGATGGCCTGGCGAACTCGAGGCAAGCCTCCCCGGCAACCCCGAAGGGGAGAAATATCCGAAGCTGTGGTTCACCTTCGGCGCTCCTTCTGAGAACTTCAAGAACGAATTCGCAAAGATAGAGGAGATGAACCGCGGCGGACTGCTCCTCAATCTTCCGGCGAAAAGGATGTTCAAGACGGACGTGATATTCGACCTGAAGCAGCTGAAGATGAACGGTCCCAGCCTCGGCAAGTCAAATTCAAGCAATTCCATCAGACAGGAGCTCCGTGTTTTTTCCGAGGAGGACAAGGGCGCGATCAGGCTGCTCCAGGGAAACATGCATCTGAAGAGCGATTTCTACTCCGAACCGGCTGCCCGTCTCGGGATCAGCACCGAGGATCTCATCGGCAGGCTGTGCGACTGGCGCGATGCCGGCATCCTGAAAAGGATCGGACTCCTCCTCAACCACCTTAGCGTCGGTTTCAGGGCCAACGGGATGTGCGTATGGAACATCCCCGAGGATCTCATCGAGGAGAAAGGCCGCGCGCTGGCGGGATATCCCGCGATAACCCATTGCTACCAGAGGGAGATGGATGGCAGGTTCCCGTTCAACACTTATGCGATGATTCATGCAGGCGGATGGAAGGACCTCTACGCCGTCTTCAGTTCCATATCAAAAGAGGCCGGGCTTGAAGGCGGAAGGCTGTTCTGCTCTATGACTGAAATAAAGAAAACCAGCATGACATATTTCCTCTGACAGTCAATATTATACTGATAAAAAGGATCCTGATGTATTTCGCAATCGTCATTTTCGCGGTGACAGCCCTGTTTCTTGTCGCAGGAGCCCTGCCCTGCCCGGACGGAGATCCGGCGCTGATCTTCCGCACCCCGGTATTCATCGCGCTTCTCGGGACAATCTCAATACTTGTCCTGTTGTGCTGCTGGAAGCGGAAGGCCAGTTCCATTTTCCTGGCATTGCACCTCGGCGTCGTAGTGATACTCGCCGGCGCATTCATGACCTTCCTCTTCGGAAGGACGACCCAGTTCAACATGCCGGTGATGCCGGCGATGCTGGTCGACAAGATACCTGCACCAAACAATACGCGCTGGAACCTGGGGTTCAGCTTCTCCGTCGCCGATTTCAACGTCCAGTATTATAAACCGGACTACACGCTGTTCGTTCCCGACAATACAAAGGAGGGCGGGTTCCGGAAAGCAGATACATTCAGCACCGAGAAGAATCTCTCAATCAACCTTGGTGCTTTCGGCTCCATTCCTGTCATCAGGCTGATCGACGACAAGACCGGATCCTGGATTGAAAAATATACCCTTGAAAACGGCTGCATACTGGCGCGCGAAAACGCCGTCCCGAAGGACTATGAGGCGAAACTCCGGATTGTTCCGAAATCCGGCGGCGAGTTCACCTGGTCTCTGAAAGTAAACCGCCCCCTGTCATATAATGGCTGGCGCATCTATCTGGTTTCGTTTGGCAGCGAGAGGAGCCCATATGTCCAGCTTTCAGCAAAAAAAGATTCCGGACGCGGAGCTGTAATCGCGGGGATCTGGATACTGATGGCTGGTACTTTCATCGGCTGCCTCAGGAGGAAAGGGAGGTTTGAAGATGACAAGCCTTGAAATCATCAAAGTCCTCCTGGTGGCGTCAATAGCCTCCTATCTTCTCTCCAGCCTGATGTATGGGATTGGACGAAGGAAGTATGGCACAGCCCTTTTCGTGGCGGGCTGGATCGGGGGAATCAGCATATTCATGATCAACTGGCTGGAATCCTCGGCCCCTCCTTTCGGGAACATGTACCAGGTCCAGGTATTCCTCTCCATATGCTTCCTGCCCCTTTATCTTTTCCTGTGCGGCAGGGATGGGCTGAACTGGACCGGATCCTACTTTGCAGCAGTATCCGGACTTTCACTTATCGGTGCATTTTTCATGTCGCCGGACGTGACCTGGAAACGCATGCCCGCACTGCAGTCACCGTGGTTCGTCCCACATGTTACAAGCTATATGATATCCTACGCGCTGGCCGCAGTGGGGTTCATTCTATACCTGGTCGGTAAAATGAAGGAGATGAGAGGGAATATCTCCTCCGACAACATGTACGACAAGGCCCTGTACTCGATTCTGAGGCTGTCATTCCCATTCATGACTTTCGGGATGCTCTCGGGCGCTCTCTGGGCCGAAGAGGCCTGGGGCACATATTGGTCATGGGACCGGAAGGAGACCTGGTCGCTTATCACCTGGATCCTCTATCTCATATATTTCCACTGCCTCACCAGGAAGGAGCTCAGGAAACATGCAGGCCTTGTGCAGGTTCTTGCATTCCTCGCGCTCCTTACGACTTTCTTCATAGTCAATCTCTGGCCGAAGCTCTCCAGCGCACTTCACAGCTATTCGCAATAATTTAAATTGATATTCCGATAAAGCATCACCGCTGGATTTCCGGCTGCTTGTCATGTCACAGGGCAAACTTCTCGAAGTGGATCCTGTTTCCCGGCACGGCAAGCTCGGAAAGGGAGTTCCGGACGGACTTCATCATCATCGGCGGCCCGCAGAGGAAGACCTCCCGATCTGCCAGATCCGGGGCAAGACGTGAAATCTTCTCCTTGTCCAGCCTTCCTTTTTCACCGGTCCATGAGGGGTCGTCGCTGAGCACGTGCACGACTTTCAGACGGCCTCCGGATTTTCCGGAGATCTCATCCAACTCCTTCTCAAAGGCGATGGACACACGGGTGCGGTTCAAATAGACAAGTATAATGTCGCGCCCCGCCGCTGACATCTCCTCCGCCAGGGCCCGGACCGGTGTTATCCCTATTCCTCCGGCGATCAGTAGGATCTTGGACGAACTGCAGTTCCGGGACGTGAAAATCCCATGCGGTCCATCTATGAATACAGGAGTTCCGGGCTTCAGCGCAGGAATTCTCCTGGTGAAGTCTCCGCTCGCCTTTATTGAAAGCCTGATTCTTTTCCCGTCGGGCTGCATCGACATTGAGAATGGATGGGCCTCCCAGCGGAATCCCTTCCCCCAGAAACGGACGATCATGAACTGTCCGGCCTCGACCGGGAATAGCTCCATGTTCCTGCCGCTGATATGGACCGAAGTGACATCTGTAGTTTCAGGGACGAGCTTCTCGACCACGAAACGGTGCCTCAGGAAAAATATTATGGGTCTGAGTATCCTATAATGGATCAGATTAGCGAAAGCAAAGGCATACAGGGCGTACCAGTAATATGAGAACCAGCGGTTCCCTACCAGATCGGTTCCTATCGAGAACTGATGCCCGAACACCAGCGCTATCGCGACATACAATGATAGATGTGAATAGTACCAAATCTCATATTTCACCCATTTCTTCAGGACGAGAATTGAGAAGAATAAGGATATTGATATGATCACAATCCCAATAAATGCCGGCAGCACGTCCTCCCAATTCTCAAGGAAATCAATATACTGGCCTATGAAACTCATTCCCGACTGCATGGAATGGCCGGTTGTCACAAGAAATGGGTGCGCGACAAGAAAAACTACAATCGCGAATCCTGTGAAATGGTGGAGATGCGCCATCCGGTCAAGTCCGAAGGCCCGTTCCAGCCATTTTATACGGCCTATAAGCATCAGCTGGAAAAGTACGAGAAGGACTGCAAGCAGTCCGGCAAGTCGTCCATATGCCAGATATTGGCCTAATGGTTCGCCTGCAAGCTGGTTTCCCATCACGTGGTGGACATGGGCATACGCCCAGAAGCCGATGATGACTGCAGCCTGTGTTCCAAGAAGGAACAGCCAGCCGAATTTTTTCATATGAACCCCCCGGATGACCAGGAACCTATTTAACAACTACAAATTTCGACCGCGGAGTGGAACTTACCGGACAAATCTTCAGGCTCATGTCCATGGTGGTGAACCCGCAGACCGGACAGACTAGGAATTCCTTGCCGGCGGCCTTCCAGGAATCCATATCCTTTAGCGCCTGGGAATAAAGCTTGGCATGTTCTATCTCTGCGCCCATCGCCCTCTTGAAAGTTGTGACGGCATCGGGGATTTTCTCGGCCTCCGCCTGCTTTATGAATGCCGGATACATCGAATCCTTCTCATAAGTCTCGCCTTTTATTGCCGCTTCCAGGTTCTCCTTGGTGGATTTGACGTCGGCCTTTTCGATTGCCGCCTTGGGTTCGGCACCGAGTTTCTTTATCGTTTCAGCATGGCTGGCGGCATGAATACTTTCCGACTTTGAGGCGGCTCGGAAAAGAACAGCCACCGACTTGTATCCTTCTTCATCGGCCTTTGCTGCAAACGCTTCATATCTTGCCTTGGCATTGGATTCACCGTTGAATGCGGCCTGGAGATTGTCGAGAGTCGTCTTTCCGGCCTCCCCTTCGGCAATCGCAGGAACTGCCATCCCCATGAACATCGCCACGGCACTCAGAATTCCAACCATTGATCTTTTCATAATATCTCCTCCCCTTTTTTTTAGTTTATCAGCGAATATGTAAATCTACCGCTTATTTCATTTCCTGCAATGCTTCGTCAGGAACTTGTCGAGCGCGTTCGCGAACGCCTGGACGTTCCTGCCGCTGAACGACGCAGGTCCGCCGGTGACCTGCCCCTCCTGGCGCAGTTCCTTCATCAGATCCCTCATAGCGAGGCGGTGCTTCACATTCGATTTCGTGTATAGCTCACCGCGCGGATCTATTGCATAGGCTCCCTTGTCAATCACACGGGATGCAAGCGGGATGTCTGCGGTGATCACAAGGTCCCCCTCTCCGACAAGTTCGACTATCTTGTCGTCGGCGACATCCGGACCCTGTCCGACCATTATCTTCGATATCAGTTCCGACTGCGGATGTCTCACATTCTTGTTGGAGACAAGCAGCAAGGTGACGCGGATCCGTTCCACGGCGCGGAAGACTATCTCCTGGACGTCCCTGGGAAATGCGTCGGCATCAACGATGATCTGCATTTTTCTTCCTTGTCATTTTCTGCATGATTGATAGATCTGTCCTGAGGTTCCAGCCGTTGTGCTTCCAGAAGGATCTTCCGCTGGCGTTGCTGTTGAAAAGAAAGATGTTGCATTTCGGGATCTTCTGCCCGGCCAGCCCTTTGAGACAGCATTCGACCAATGCCTTTCCTATTCCAGATTTCCGATGGGTTTCGGCCACGGCAAGGTGGTGCAGGTAGCCGCGCCTGCCGTCATGCCCGGACAATACCGCCCCGACAATCCTCCTGCCGTCAACCGCCACGAAGCTGAGACATGGATTTCGTTTCAGATAACTCGTAATCCCTTCCTTAGAATCACAGTGTCCATCAATCCCCATCCCGGATGTAATTCTCCAGAGGCAGAAGACTTCCTGATAATCTTTCTTCTTCATTATCCTGATCTTGAATTTCATTGCATATATTCAAATTTTTTTTGTTAATATAGCCTATTCCCATGAATTATCATTATTTGTCTTTTGAAGAAATTTTTATAATTATAAGATGTTAATAATAAATTTTTTACAATTATAATAACCTGGCGCACTTGCTTTAGAACAGGACCATATTATTTTATGTAACAAACCTGATACATGTTACATAAAGGTGCCGCAATGATAGAAAATCTTACAGTCAGAAAGATAGCCAAAAAGACTGGTGTTTCCACTGCAACAGTCTCAAGAGTTCTCAATAACAAGCCGGGAATAAGCGAGGAATCACGCCTGGCTGTTCTTTCCGCCATAAATGCGTCCGGTTATCGCAATATCAGGGGCAACGGCTCAGCTCCTACCCTCAACATCGCTATCGTTTACGCAATGTCCGGGTCGAACATCCCGATCAAAGGATATTATGGCGATCTGACCACCGGTGCATGTTCAATCCTGACGGAAAGACAGGCTCGTCTCACAATCATGAATCTCTCCCAGAAGAAAGCTGACGAGACATATACCCAGTTCTTCCTCCGCAACCATGTCGACGGCATAATCCTCTGCACCTTCGAGTTCAGCAGGCAGATAGCAGTCCAGATCTCCGATGAAGGATTCCCCTGCGTCGTCTCATCAGAGCGCTTCCAGGAGGAAAATGTCAGTTTTATCGACTACGATTCGCGTCCGGGAATGGCCAGGGCGATAGATCACCTTGTCGAACTCGGCCATCGCAGAATCGCATTCGCTTCTGTCGTAAACCCCGAGGACACCGACCATCGCGACCGCCGTGAGGCATATGCCGAAGGACTGAAGCGGAACGGCATTGAACCTGATGAAAGGCTGATCATCCAGACGACCAGCACAAGGCAGGGTGGCGCAAGCGCAGTAGATCAGTTCATGAGTTTTGAGAATCCCCCTACCGCCCTCATCTTCTCAAATCCGCCTCCGACAATCGGCGGTATCATGCGTGCCATGAAACTCGGGATCAAGGTGCCGGAGCAGCTCTCGATAGTCGGATATGACAATTCAGATCTGCGCCATTCTCTTTATCCTTCCTACAGCGCCATATGCCAGGATGCCGAACGGATCGGAAGCATGGCGGCAAACGCTGTCCTCGACAAGATTATCAACCGGGGAACAGCTCCGGCAAGAACGGTAATTCCAACTTTTTTCGAAGTTAATGAAACAACTGCGGCTCCAGGGAAAAAGTAAAGGGGACGTTATGAAAAATTTTTCCAGACGGGGAAATTTTACTCTGATCGAATTACTCGCTGTGCCAGCCGTAGCCACAA
>CAZDNQ010000067.1:0-13692 GCA_964506605.1 uncultured Victivallis sp.
TCGGCTCTACACGCTTCCCTTCGGCCATAGGAATACACTGGAAGAGAAAGAACATCTACCTGCTCCCGTATCCTGAGGCGGAAGAAGACATCTTGGAACACCTGATTCCACTGATATCGGAAAACGATAACACTCTACTATCATATGGTGGGCTGCTTAGCACGTCCAGTATCGAAAACCTTGAAATCAGGGGGGGCTCGGACAGGATCCGACTATTGAAAGGTTCACTGGCTCTTGCCGCAAGGGATCGCAAAGGGCACGTTATCCTCACCGGTGAGAGCGGATCGGGCAAGGAACTATCCGCCAATGCAATCCATGAGAACTGCGGAAGAGGAGGAAAGTTCATTGCCGTAAATTGCGCCTTGCTTAAGGAAAACTTTGCGCATTCAGAAATATTCGGACATGTAAAAGGTGCCTTCACAGGTGCCTCGCGCGCAAGGACAGGAGCAGTCCATCTCGCTGACAAGGGCTGCCTTTTCCTTGATGAGCTGCACCTTCTCGATCCAAGTATCAGAGGAATGCTGCTCCGGTTCATGCAGGACGGTACTTTTAGAAAGCTTGGAGGGACAAGGGACGAGCACGCGGATGTTAAGATAATTGCTGCCACCAATCTACAGGCGATAATGAGCGACGAAGGGCTTATCTCTTCTGGCTTCCTTCCACGTTTCAGGCATAATGTCAGCGTTCCTGCCTTGAGATTCCATAGGGAGGACATTCCACTATATGTCAAGTATTTCTCTGACAAGGAAATTGACGTGCTCGCAAAACAATACGACATTGGCGAATGCGCCAGCAAAAAGATATTAGGACAAACTGAACAGACTTCAAAATTTGACTGGGAGCTGCGCACCTGGAGGAATACTAATGTCCGCGGACTTGAGATAGAAGTGCGAAACTTCGTGTTGAAGGTTGTCATGAGAATGGAGTTAGAAGGCAGTATAAAGCGAAAATCCAAACAGGAATCGGCGGACCTACCGAAAACTCATAAAAATGATGAACGAGGTAGAAAAGCAGGGACAGTGTATATTAAAGACGAGGAACTGTTATGCGCAATGAGGGAAGCTCTTTCCACCACCGAACTCCTCGAGAAATTCAACGGAAGAGGATCCGGGAAAAAAACAGCATATGATACCATTGAAAAGTTGCGTGCAAGATTAAGATGGCTCCCCTCTGACAAAAAAGAAGAAGCCTATAGCCTGATACGGGAAAAGTTCAAGGATTACCCTAAGAGAGAAAATAGACGGCGTAAACGCCTTTTATAAGTTATCACTTTTTTATCACTTTGGCATCAATATTTGACAATATAGTTCAAGATGATAACTTGTTTAATGAAAACGGAGCGAGATATAATTAGCTGGTAGTAAGGCAATAACAAGCACTTGCAGAAGTTTTTACGGAATGGCTCAATAGGAATCCCTCTCTCTCCGCCACCCTTCGCTCCTTACTGCGTTCGGCAGCTGCGTGTGGCAGGCCACTTGCAGTCTTCGAACAGTGAAATTCACCACCAGAACGAGGATAAACATGTGGTATGCATACATCCTGGAAAGCACGAAAGACAATAAACATTATATCGGTTCAACGAACGATTTAAAACGCCGGCTCGATGAGCACAATTCAGGAAAAGTGGAGGCAACCACCGCAAGACGACCATTAAGACTTGTAAGCTATATCGCAGTAGAAAATGAAGCCCAGTCCCGTTGTCTCGAAAAATATCTGAAAACCGGTTCAGGATTTTCATTTATCAAGAAAAGAATCCTCCAGTCCCCGTAGTTACTTCCAGGACGAAGGGGACCTCTCTCTCCGCCAGTCTTCGTTTGGAACGAAGTGCAAAACGAAGACTGCCGCGGCGAAGCTCGTCTTTAGTTTTTCAGCGAAGCCGGGCCATGCACCTTCAAGTTACAAACTACGCCTCGGCATGCCACTGTCCAAGGGCAGCTTACCTGGCAATTCTCAGCATAGCTTGAATCGCAATTCCATTTTGCATCTATTGAAATGAGAATCCGCCTTTGTTTTAAATAACTACGGCGCAACGAAGCTTCGGATTCAAGAGCTTAGGCCGCCTTGGCTACCATTCAGTTTCTGCTTCTCGTCTCAATCTTCCCATGCGAAGTCCGCAGCCAGACACCCAATGCATCCGTATTGATTTCTATTGCAACTCGTGCGATTGTATCGAATGACTAAAACTTGTGAAATGGATCCGGATGACAGGAAACGTCTCCGCGGAGTGCTTCTCTACCTCTGCGGGATATGCATCGCCTGCATACTGACCGGGTTGAACCGCAAGTGCGCCCCGGGTTTCCTGAAGGTCCCGCTCTTCGACGTGATGCAGATCACCGATACGCTATTCATGCTTGTCTTCACGCCGGTTTCTCTGATATTCGCCTGGTTCATATTCCAGCTCTACGAAGGCGCCAGGAATAAATTCAACACGATACTCTTCATAATGGGCGTCTATTTCCTCGGAATCGGGTTCGGCATGCATGATCCGTTCAACGCGCTCCATATGTACAAGTCACGTGAAATCCCTCCGGACATCCTCCGGAGCGTGGTCTATTTCGACGACATGCTTGGACACGACCTCTTCTTCATAGGCTTCATGCTCACCACCCTCTCAGTGGCTGGAGCGGAGGCGGCAAGGCCGTACAGGTCATCCCTTCCATGGAAAATCCTGATCTTCCCTGTCCTCATGGGAATAACCGCAGGCATCGTGGTCTGGAGGAACATGGTCAATGAAAACACCTCCGGAGACATCGCAGTGCTTCTCGCAACCACGTTTGCCGCGGCAATACTGCATGCGGTGTTCAAGGCCGGATCCATCAGGCGTCTTCCAGCACTGCTGGTCCTGTATATCGCCTACGGCGGAGGATCTCTTGCGACCATCCTGCATTGGGCGTTCAGACGGTTTTAAAAATTATCTAATATTGAACGACCGAAGCTGTCCGGGATACATCGAAAGCACCAGTTTCCCGTCCTTCAGCTGGACCTCCCCACCCGTGGCAGCATCAAGGAGCTTCGTGCATTTCGGAATGTTCAGGACGACATCCTTCTTCTGGCCGAAGCCAGTATTGACTACTGCGAGATAGGTTCCGTCCTTCTCTGTCGGGATCTCCCTCACCACGACTTCCGGATCGGATGCGGAATTCGCAATTATCCTGCTGGGCAGGGCCGGCAGCGAAAGGAATGCCTGGTTGAAGGCGCGTACATACTGTGGAAATCCCCTTGCCATGGTGTTTCCGTTCAGATATCCTATGTATCGGGGATCTCCGAATGCGACTGCCCTCGCCTCCGCCATCATGCAGTACGGGCCGGCGTGATCAACATCAGAACAGAAATACCCCATGATCTCCTTGTCCTTCGAATCGTACATCATGTTCTCATTGAGACTATAATGTCTCATCAGGGCAAGCCCCTCGCCGCAGCGGAACGCATCGAAGGCCTCCGGAACAGAAACAGTATAAAGACGGTTGAAGGAATATGAGACGACCGTTCCGTCCTTCTTCTTGAAGTCTGCAGGGTTGCCGCGCGGACAGGAATGCTGCCATTCCCATTCGCCCCAGGTGCCGCCTATCGGCTTGAGTATCTCCTTGCCGTAGAGGTTCCCCTTCACAACTTCCTCATAGGAGATCGGCGCGCGTTTCTTCGGGAACTTTTCAATAACGGACTTCCACTGCGCCACATCGTCGGTGACCAGCACGTTGCCCGGCAGTTCATAGCCCGGCTCGTTGGTGTCAGTCGTGAGCAGCACGATGGCGTCTTCGCCGACTCCTTTTTCACGCAGGTATTTTGCGAGTTCCGCAATGAACGCATGCCTCTTCCCGAACCACCATTTGTAGTAGGATTCAAGCTTCACTTTGTCCGCCGACAGATCCTCGCGGGTCATCTTGGCCTTCGTATCCTCCGCGAATTTCGCAAGAGCCATGTCGCTGAAGCTCACGGGAATCTGCGAGGGACGCGTACGGAACCAGGCCCCTACGAACTTCACCTTGTCCTTGTATCTGACTATCGTGGCGTCGAGCATCTTCTTCGCGTCGGCAAGGGCGTCGGGATCAGCTATGTCGATATGTGCGTTCTTTTCGATCCATTCAATATGCGAGAACATGCCCTTCTTGTTTGACAACGGCTTGACGATATTTCTATAGCCCACCTGGTCCTTGCCTGTCGCGCCGCCGTATTCATAATAGGGAAGCACATATAGATCTTTATATTTTGTCGACAGGGTTTCAATCATCTGGCTCCAGCGCTGCGGGGTCGATGACTGCACCCAGCTGTTGTCGCCGGCGTCCCATCCCTGGTTGTGTCCAAACTCAAGAAGATCCTTTGAGAATGTGTTCATACCGAGGAACTTCAGGTTCTTCATTTTCATCTCAAACCAGTCGTTGGGATTGTCCAGACCACGGGCCTGCGGCTTGTCCTGACCATGCGGCACTGAAACGACGCCGTCTGCCATCTCTTCGCGGCCGAACAGGTGCCTGCGCGGAAGATTTGCCGGAGGATAGTTTATCTTCACGTCGTATGCTTCAGGATTTTCAACTTCATAAAGTGCGATCTTCGCAACTGCCGCTCCTGCGGAAAGAGGATCGTTGTTGAGGTCTGTCTGTGAAATGATCACCCAGAACCCCTGGTCGGGTGTCATCGACCTCATGGTATCACCATGCCTTTCAGTACCAAAAGCAGGAAACCTCTCGTGGAGATAGAAGAATTGTGTCCACTTCCTGTATTCGTTTGCGAGCGGATACTTCAGGGATTCGGGATTGCTGTTGATATACTTTGCGACGATTGCGTCTCCCGAAGCCTGTCCGGTGGCGAATCCGCTTCCTGTCTCACAGCCTCTGTTCTGGATGAACATTGAGCGGGGCTTGTCTTCAGGATAGTCTATGGCGAGGACATATGCCGCCTTCGGTTTGAGCCCCTTGCCGGTTCCGATCTTGTATGCCATCAGAGTTGACGCATCTCCGAACTTTAGCACGCGGCATTTCCTTCCCAGGATGTCCTGTACGTCGGTTGCATTGGATTCCGGGAACTGCCGGTACTCGTGCGCACCGTTGTCAGCCGCGCAGTCGATCTCGTCGACCAGCTTCATCTTTGAAAAGTCGAAATCGACGATGGTCTTCGGCTGGGAGGCCGGCTGGGCTGTTGGTTGAGAAGCCGGCGCTGTCTGGACGGCAGGGGCGGCCGGCTGGGTCTTTGCATCCTGCGTTGAAGTTTCCTGGAATTTCTGGCATGAGACGACGGACAGGACGGCGAGTCCGGCCCCGATCAGCAATATGTTCTTCATAGTCCTCCTTGTTTTCGTTACCGCTCACGATGCATTACAATTACCACCCGTCCCGGGACTATTCAAGAGGAATTATCCAAATTCTATCAGGAAAGATTTTTCTAACATGAATATCTATTCTGGAAACCTAGCAGATCTTAAATATTCTTGTCTGGTACGAATCCAACTCCATCGACAAGATGCAGTCCTTGAACTGCTGGCGGTTACCATCCATCAGGTCAATGCATGAGGAGTAGACTTCTCCTTCCAGCCGGATTTCACCTGAACATGATTCCGGAGTCGTGTTGATGGCGATCAGGACGGCTTCGCCTTCAGGAGACTTGAGAAGTGTGGCGACAATCCCGTCCGGGGCCGACAGCGGAGCTGTCACTCCTGCCTGGGAGGCGACTGCCAGGACGATCTGCTTTGCACATGATCCGGCTACAACCGCTCCTTTGCGGATCACATCATCTCCCAGCCCCTCCTGCGGCGCGTGCGCCATCCCGAGGTTCAATCCTGAAATGACCGCGCGTCCCCTGCCCCATCTGTTTGCTATTATGGCGGGACGCTTGTCGGAATATCTTGCCAGAATTTCACTGCCGGCAGAAGGTTCCCAAAATGCCTGGAAATGGCTCCGTTCAACAGTACCGGATCCGCCAGCCCATTCCAATCCCACGGAATTCTTGCCCGCTTGTGCGATGTCCAGTTCCCTGCATCCGAAAATCTCCGAAAAACCATCTCCCGGCACCACGGTGTCCAAGGTCTTTGTAGGGTCGTATGCACAAAGGTACGGATCGGACAGAACAGTTCCGCCGTCTTCAATAAATTTCTTGATGGCATCACGCGCTTCTTTCGCCAATGCAACCGGCATCGGCAGGATCAGCATGCGGTATCCACCCAGATTTTCAGCGGTAATCCTCTCCTCGTGCAGGATGTCTGCCGGGATGCTCTTCTCCCACAGCATCCTGTAATATCCTGCAAGTGAATCTACGCTCATGCGGCAATTGCGGAACTGAGACCATTCCATCATATAGCTCTGATAGCTGAAGAGGATCGCAACCCTCGCTGGAGGCAATCTCGCTTGCGAAAAAAGAGCGGAGTTTTCAGTCAGAACCTTCCCGATCCTTTCAACAGCGCGGGCGTTGTCAGTCATGCCTCCACCGTAGCCGGTCAGACCGTATGCTCCCGACTCAAGCCCTTGCCGTTCCTTCCTGAACTGCCAGTAGAGCAGACCCTTGGCACCCTGCCTGATCGACTCCCAGCTCCACATTTCAAGCCATTTCGCCGGCAGACGCCCGCTTCGCGAAAGCCCAGCATGATAGTCTGCCACTCCGAGCTCGGCCTGCCAGAACGGACGGCCTTCCGCGGCGCTGCGAGTTGCCGCAGTTCCAAGCCCCACCAGGACTGTCGATGATGGCGATTGTGGAAACGCGCTGTCGCCCCAGCCATCGAGCCCCTGGGAGTTCTTCCAGTCGTCGAACGCCATTGATCCCAGCTCGGTGCAGGTTATGCAGCTGCCTCCCCATGCGTGCGCTATTACGGGACGTTTAGAGCAGGCGCGGATGATTTCCGTGCGCCGCCTCACCATCGCCGCGATGTTCTCAGCGGTAAATGTGCGCCAGTCGCACCAGTCGCTGAATCCAAAACGCCAGGTTGGCGGACGCGCCTCATCCCATTGTCCAAGCCGGCGTCCCCACGCCCGGTTCAGATTTTCCAGTGTCCCATATTTTTCCTGCAACCATCGTACAAATACCGCACGTGTCCCCCTGCAGTAGCAGAAGACGCCCGGAGGACTCTGCGCCAGATCAATCCACTGGTGAGGTTCATTCACGGGCTCCCAGAAGGAAAGTGCGGGATGATCTCCGACTGCATGGGCTACGGACTGTATGAATGCAGTCTCCAGTTTCTGCACTTCAAGATGGTCGAAACATAATCCGGGCCAGCCGCCGGAGGGAGTGTTCGGACGCGCCGCAGGCTCGAAACGGCGTCCTTTCCCATCCACATACCAATAGCGCCTATATTTGCGGATCGCCCATTCAGGACAGCCATATAGGTGGAACAGCAGTCCAACCTTCAGATTGTGTTCATGCGCCAGATCCAGGAAGTCGCGGATCTGTCCAACGTCCACCTGTCCTTCCTGCGGTTCAAGGACTCCCCATACCAGCCAGGCCCGGATCGTGTTGAACCCGAGTCCGCCCATTGCGGCCATGTCCTTTCGCCAATCCTCGCGGAACGGCGTCATGCCGCGCAGATATTGCGACCCAAACACAAACTTGCCGGTGTCCATGTCCGAATTCCTTCCTTGTAGGAATGATGGAAATGAAAGGATTTAAATATGTCCTTACTTCGAGTCCTTTTCAAAGAATTTCTTAAGGACGGCGCCGACCGGAGTGGTCTCCTTCGCCTTGACGTTCTCACCGAACACAGGCTCATATTCCGGATCCCAGATCGGATTTTCCTTGTAGGCGTGGAACGACCAGTCCCATCCGAACTCCTCGAAGATCTCCAGGTTGTCCCTGACGTACTGCTCTGAATTCGGAGACCATCTGACAACCCCGAACTCGCTGATGTAGATCCTGACATTGTTCTTCTTCTGGAACTCGATCATCGGTGCAAGCTCCTTGTACAATCTCGCCTTGTCCCACATTCCTCCTCCGGTATCGGAGAACTCACCCGGCCATTTCTGCTGCATCTTGAGATATGCCTTGGCGAGATCAGTGTTGTTCAGGCCGGATATTCCCTGGTGCGTATATTCATGGGGCTGGTACTGGTGGGTGGAATAGATGATGTTCTTCCCCTTGAGCACAGGAAAATCCTTGAACCCCCAGCAGAGTCCGCCGGGTCCGACCTCTACAACCACCTCATTCTCAGGATCAATCTTCCTTATCTCATCGATCATGGTCTGCGCCCATTCAGGCCAGACCTTCACATATTTCGGAAAATCCGACCAGTCAAGAGGCTCGTTCAGGATGTCATACCAGATCACCTGCTTCCTGTCCTTGCAGAGTTCCGCGACCTGCTTCCAGCATTTCACCGCGACTTCGAGGTTGCTCCTGTCCTGCCAGAATTCCGACTTCTGCTTTTTCCTGTCTGTACCGTATGTCTTCTGGTTGTCGTTCGGAACCTCGTGGAGATCCAGGATGACACCTATCTTGAGTTCTGCGGCCTTGTCCAGATATGCAGGAATCTGCTTCATCAGCAGGTCCCAGCCTTCTGCGTATGTCTTCAGCTTGCCCTGCTGTGATGTGAAATTCGGCCTTAGCATGACCCTGACCGAGTTCGCGTTCCAGTCCTTCTTCATTGATTCAAGATTAGCCGGAATCATCTTGTCTACGGTGAACCCCCTCTGTCTCACATCTCCTGGTTCTGCCTTCTCCTCCGCCGCCACGGCGGAAACTGCGAATATCGCAGCCGAAAACAACGCAATGCATTTAATCATGTTGGCTCCATGTTATTCAGATTACTGAAACAGCTTGGTATTAATTTAAAAGGTAGCACAGACATTCTTGTCTGTGTCCCAAATTCTTATTTCAATCGCAGGCGTTACCCAATTCGAATGGTTTCCAGCTACTTCTTCAGATCCCACCACTCGAGCTCAGACGTGGCAACTCCCGGCGTGATGAACCCGTCGCCGTATTTCCTGGAGTCGGCATGCCCGTCGAGCCATCCGACGTTGCAGCTGTTGCCCGGAGAATGCCTGAATTCCACGACAGAATCCGTGAGCGTGCTGTCACCTCCGCGAACATGGGGCTTCCATCTTCCGCAGTTCCAGTCGTCGCTTGCACCACCCGGCGCCACGCTGTCGACGAAGATCACCGTCTTCGATGGATTGTTCGCCTGGGTTATCTTGGTCCAGTAGGAGAAATTTGGATTCACATTGTTGACATTGATCCATCCCAGGTTTCCACCGTTGTGCCCGTATCCGAAGCGGAAAGGCATCTCGGGGCATGCTGCAACTGCGAGATCTGTCGCCGCTGCAAAGCTTGCATTCCTGTTGTTTCCCAGATATTCGCGCAGGAAGCCTGTCCAGTTGCGGATGTCCGTCATCGCCTTTTCCCCGGTCGGGGAGAAGCTCGGAACATTGACTCCGTCCCAGTCGCCGTTATACATTTCAGCGGCCTTGACCATCTGGGCCTCGTTGTTGATGCAGACAATGCTCCTGGCGGTGGAACGCGCCTTCTGCAGGGCCGGCAGCAGCATGGCCGCAAGAATTGCGATGATCGCAATGACCACGAGCAATTCAATCAGGGTAAATTGAACTGCTCTCGCCGTCGCCTTCGTCCGCTGCTGCGGACTCATGGCTATGGCGGGCGTAGCGACAAGCAATTCAATCAAGGTGAAATTTCTCTTCATGAAAATTCTCCTTTCAAAAGCCTATTTCTTCCGGCTTTCCTCGAAAGCTGCGAATATCGCATCGGCGTACCCCTGCATCCCCTTGTCGTTCGGATGCCACTTTACACCTACTGACGTCCCGGAACCACTGCATGACGGATCAAGCGCGTATTTCTCGACGGAGGCAAAAGGTATGGACATGCCTTTGCAGGTTCCTTGCATAATATCTTCGATCTTCCGGGTCCATCCGTCATATGATTTCTTCTCCCCGGCCTTATAAGGATTCCAGACGCCGGTGCAGATGACAAGCGGTTTCGAAGGCCATCCCTTTATAGACTCCAGAAGCTTCCTGTAGTTTGATTCCAATGCTTCAACGCCGACGGCCTCCTTCTCATGCTCCCCGAGCTGGACGACCACCAGGTCGGCTGCGATATTCGCAAATTCCGCTATCGCCGACAGGCGCTGCGCCGCGGATCCGCTTCCACCTTTATTATGGAACTGCAAATCAACTTTCTTCTCCGGCATGAGCTTCTGGATCTTTGCTGCAAGAAGATGCGCGTAGTCGTTCTCCTCCTTTGTCGCGGCCATTCCCGCAACATGGTCCCAGCCCAATTCGCTGACCGTCTTCTTGGAAAAACCGTGCCTGGTGATGCTGTCACCGATATAAAGAATCCTATACCCGTCAACCCCTTTTGCGGCGATCTGCTTCTCAGCCACATCCAGCTGCGACAGTATCTTGTCGCCGGGCTGCGCCTCCACTTTTGCCGCGTTTTCCGATGAAACGACAGATATATCATCAAAGCTGACATCGGCCTGATAGGCGTGGAAATCAAGTTCCGTGATTGGAAGGCTGATGTTCCACTCCTTCTTCAAGGCTATGCTTCCCACTTCCTTCCCATCAACTGAAGACTTGATTGCGGAATTCGCAATTGAGAATGAAACTTCCGTCCACGGAACATCCTTCCCCTCGGCCAAAGGAGCCGCGAGCCTGCCGAAGTTCTCCGTTTCGCTTTTCTTCCCTTCAACCGTCTGGATGCAGCGCATCAGTCCGTTCTGGTAGAACAGATGGAGCTGGTTTCCCTTGCCGGCGTTCAGCTTCACACCGAACAGGCTTCCCTTCGGGTTGAGCTGGAGCTGCTTCACCTTGAAACTTACCGTCGTCCGGTTCAAATCCAGTTTCAGATTCCCCAGCAGCAGGGAGGAATATGCATTTAGTCCGTCCTTGGTCCTGATGGCTTCATCCTTAAGCTCCCAGCGGGATTCCCAGGAGCTGATCTTCGACGGAGCCCTGCTGAAGTCCTCCATTATGGTTACTTCTCCAGCTGATGCCGCAGTCAGTCCTGCAGCCATAAGCAAGGACGCGAGCCATAAACTTCTAAATTTCATTATAAGATCCTCCCTCAGGGTTTCCTGTTCTTTGCGAACCATTCGAGAAGCAGTTTCTTGCGGCTGGTCTCTTCCTTTGCCGGCTGGTTGTCGTTCTTGTCGGGACCGTATTCCACGCTCCAGCCGTTCCATTCGCGGTATGCGTGGTAGCTCCAGTCCCAGCCGTATTCCTCGAAGATCTCGATGCAGTCCTTCAGGTAGTTGAAGGCGCTGTCGCCGGGAGCCCAGCGGACTGCGCTGAACTCGCCGATGTAGATATGGACGTTGTATGCGAGCTGGAAGTCGCGGACAGGCTGCAGATATTTCCGCAGGGCTTCCTTGTCGCACATCTTGCCGTTGATGATCCCCGGATATGAGACGGGAGTATCGGGATTGTTGTTGACTCCCTGGTGCGTAAAGGTGCCCGGATAGTACATGTGCGCCTGGTAAACCACATTCTTTATGTCGACAGGCTCGAGATAGGTGTAAGACTCAGGGCTGTCCCAGCTGTCGGATTCAATGATCACCGCGGTATCCGGATCAATCTTCCTGACAGCCTTGGCGGCGAGCACCTGGATGCCAAGATAGTCGGCGAGACCTTCTGTAGATGGCTCTCCAGTCACAGGCTCATTGATCAGGTCATATCCCCAGACTGCGGGATTGCCCTTGTAGCGGGTGGCAATTTTCTCCCATATCTTCACGAAGTGGTCCTGATAGATCTTTTCAGTGAGCATCGCCATCGAACTGTCATCGTAGCGTCCGCCGGGAGGGCTGTGCAGGTCGATCACGACCTTCAGTCCGTACTTCTTACAGGCTTCAAGCGCCTTGTCGAGATCAGCGAGCTTGTCATCAAGCCACTTGTCATAATCCGCCAAGTCGCGTCCGACACCTGCCTTGCCCCAGCTCCTGGTCAACTGCCATCTGATGAGGTTCGCCTTCCATTCCTGTCCGAGGACGCGCAGGTCCTCGTCGTTGAACTGGTTGGGTGACATTGTTCCGCGCAGGCGGGGAAGGCTGTGCCCCTTATATGCCGGTGGAGGGTTCATCATCGGCGCGGGGCGCGGCGGGGACTTGCCCCTTGATACAATGACAACAATGTCCTTGAACCATACCTTGCCGGTGCTGTTCTCAAGACCCAGCGAGATATCGCCGCTGACGAGGTCATCGGGGATTGACATGCTGAACGAAAGCTTCTTCCAGTCGAACGTCCCGAACACCTTGTTCTGGTTGTTCCATTTCTGTCCGGCGGCGGTGGACACGGTGTGCATCATGAATTTCACGCCATTGTATGGTTCGGGCGGCTGAGTGACATTCTCCGCCTTCGCCATGCACTGGAAATAGAGGGTCGTTCCGCGGCAGGAGGAAACGTCGAACGGCATGTTTATCTTGTTGTGTCCGGGTTTTTCAGCTGCCGGGACATCCACGTAGAGGACTGTTGGTCCGTTGTCCCCGTCCTTCACCCATTTTGCCCAAGGCGCCTTTGTGAACTTCTCCCTGTACTCCGGCTTGTCGAAGTCCATCTTCAATACCACGTCCCCGACACGCGCCTCACCGGTCTTCGCCGGCAGATCCTGCGCCCTGCCGTCGACAGCCATTATAAAAAGGAATCCCGTACATGCCGAAATCAATCTTGGGACGGTAATCATCGCAGCCACCTCCAGCTTGGTTTTTCTTGCCCTTATTATATATGCGCCGATATCCGGGCCAAAGCATAAAATCGCCAATAATCTGGACTATATTGCCAATTGGAACATCTCAGTCCAGCGTGATTTCAACCGCGCTTATCGAGCGGGCCGGAAAACTCCGTGTGAAGCCGTCCGCCGAGATCCCTTCTACCGCCTCTCCTGAGACTCTTTCAAAGGCGCCGTCCGGGTTGTTGCTGATCGCCGCCAGGCTCGGGGCCGATACCGTCCATATCTTCGCGGACCGTATTTTTTTCAGGCTGACATATGCCGGCAGATCGTCTGTATGATGCTTGTTGATCACGATCAGCTTGACGATTTTCCTGTCAGATGTTCCGGTTGCGAGGGCGGTGATTGCAGAATATGGTGGGAAGGATTCAGGCTCGATCTCGGCGATCCTTATATTCCGTATTTCGATGCGGCCGCTGAATTTCTGCGCCTGCCTGATCCGGAGGACGAGATTCAGCCCCTTGGCGTCCGGGAGGATCATCATCGAGGTTTCATATGGTTTCCAATCCAGATCATCTCCCGATCCCTCGACCCCGCATGCCGACTGGGTGGCCGACCATCCACGCGCGTCGCAAAGACCGAGCCCCGGTGATATGGAGCCCTTCCCCTGGGAAGACTTCAGTTCGAACGAGAGACGGTACGAGAGCCCGGGTTTGACAGGAAAGTCCTTGAAGTCGAAATATGATTCACCGCTGAAGTCCGTAAAGGATATTTCCATGGAATCCTTTCCTGTCGTCCTGATCCTGTATGGGCGGCTGCCGTCGTCGGAGATCGGAAAATCCACATTGCGGAGGAAGACCTTCTCCGTGTGGCAGTTCTTCCTGGCGGGAAGGGCCCTGGCGAAGCCTTCGAATTCGAGCCTGGGCTCGTTGGACACCTTGCAGTCCAGCAGCACTGCTCCAGTATGCTCTCCCATCAGCTTGAAGACCGGGTATGCCGCACGTGTCACGATCTGCGTCCTGCCGTTCTCTGTTTTTGCCCTGGCATATCCCCAGTATCCGTTGAGGAACTGCCAGTAGTTGGCGAAGGCGATATTGTTTTCCGGTTTCA
>CAZDNQ010000068.1:0-13587 GCA_964506605.1 uncultured Victivallis sp.
CTGCCGTTGCTGATGTGTGACAACTTGCCTATGCCATAGTTGAAGCTTCCAGCCTGGAAGCTTCAACTATGGCATAGGCAAGTTGTCACACATCAGCAACGGCAGGCCGACCGGCCAGAACACGCTTCTCATGAACGGCACAGTGACTTGGCACATTCCAGATCAGAACGCATGCTGGGCAGGGGCATCGCTTCAGCTAATACCCATCGTTGACAGGCCGGACTGATTTTCTTTTAAGGAGTTTTTATGGGAGGCAAGGTCGACAAGATATCATTGGCTCTTCTTTCGGACATGGAAAACGGGAATATACCGGCCAACACCCGTCTGCCATCGGAGCATGAGCTCTGCGCCCGTTTCAATGTCAGCAGGAACACGGTGAGGAAGGCCATTGAACTGCTGGCCGCCAGAGGCAATGTCATACTTAACAAGAACCGTGGCACCTTTGCCACTTCAAAACCTCTGGGAAAGAGCTCCCTCAGCACCATTTCCGTGATGCTCCCTGGCGGATTTGAATTCAAAAAGGACATCCAGGACATGATCTTCCACAAGGATTATGCATCTGGAATATTCATCCAGGATTCATTCAAGTGGGATGCTTCCAGCGAAGAGAAGTTCCTGCGGCAGGTGCTGGACCAGAGGCATCTTGCCCTGCTTGCATTCTGCACACCTCTCAGCAATACAAATGAGAAGACGATTGAGGAGCTGGCTGGTGCAGGAATCCGCGTAGTCCACATGGAATATTACAATACTTCATTGCCGAAGGGAAGCTGCTGCGTGCCTGACTATCTGCGTGCAGGGAGGGAGGCAGCGCAGCATCTGATGCAGTCCGGCTACGGAAATCTATACTTCTGCGGATATCAGACCGAAGCCCCTTCGGAATTTCTTCTTTCGCAGGGTTTTTTCGAGACAATGTCCGAATACGGCCGCGGCATTGCTGAAAAGATGGATCTGTTGACCGCAGTCCGGGATTCCAATTATTTCCATATCAAGGATTACGGATCCAATCCCCATATCGAAGAAGATCCAAAGGCGTTCTTCGGAAAACTTGGACAGAGGCCCGGAATTTTCTGCGGGACAAAGACCCGCGCGGCCAAGCTTCTAAGGATATTGAAGGAAAACAATATACGTGTTCCTGAAGACGTCGGCGTCATCGCCGCCGAAATGCTCTACGAGTACAAGGAATCAGACCGTTCGATGGACTACGTTTATTTCGACAGGCTGGACATGTTCAAGACCGCCATCGACGAGGTGACCAAGTTCCATTTCAAGGAGATCCGCGAGCTCGGAATTCCCCATATCAGGATCAACGGCACTTCAAGACCGCAATAGAACAACCATAAGGAATTTATCTATGCACAGGATGTTCAAGAAGACAGCCGTATTCCTCCTGTTGCTGGTGCTGGCGCACCTTTGCCCACCGTTGTCTCACGGGCAGGAAGCTGCCGCCGAGAAGATTTTCCGCCTCTACGACGGAGTGACCGTTTTCATCGACAATCCGGATGGAAGGGATTTCACCGTAGGGCTGGATATCCGCGACCTCAATCTTTTCGCCAACGGTCCGCGCGAGATTCTTTTCAAGGTATATGATCCTGACGGGGTTCCTGTACTGCGTGAAATCATACCTGACGACGGATGCGGCTCCGAGAATTTCCCCGACCGCATCGGAGGCTGGGATCACGAGCTCCAATACTACGCAAACCTCTATGCAAAAGGCACAATGCCGTCCTTCCGATGGAGCGCATGGTCTGTCCCTGAACGGTTGAAAACACTTGTGTCGCGCACTTTCAACAGGCAGATCAAGGGTGGAAAGAAAGGCGTTTACCGCATCGTACTTGCAGGGATGCCGGACATATATGCCACCCTGCGACTCCCACAGGACATGAAGACAGCCTTTGCCGGACATCCCAACTTCATCCACGGCCACGGCAAAATGCTCAATACATCATATTTATATGTGCCGAAAGGGACCAGCGGAATCTTCTATGCCTTCAGCGAACCCGACCACCCGCAGTCCCGTCATTTCAAGCTGAGCGCGCCTGACGGGAAAATCATCTTCGAAGCGATGGCGACAGGAGGATATGTCTCCGTTGACGGTCCATGGCAGAAGGCCCAGGTTCCGTTCGGGACTCCTGGCGAATACGATGGGAAGGTCCTGAAGTTTGAAGTCTCGGACGGCCCCAATGACTATCTCGCAAAAATAGTATTCCAGCAGCCGAAGGAGAAATTCGGCGACTATGTCGGAATGGGTGTTTCCGCAGTCTACTGTCCTGACGAGGAAACCGCCAATCTGTTCAAATCCGGCACCGAAATTGTCGACGAGGAAATATTCTGGCATCCGTTCCAGATCCGCTTCCATGAATGGATGAAGAAAAACAAGGAGGGGCTGGACGAAGGGCTGCGCAAGGAACTGGAACACATTTACACCCGTATGCGTTATCTCGAAAACAGCGACGGCAGGGGTTCGTCATCCTGGAGCAACTGGGCTTATTCGATGGGGTACTACGGATTTGATGTCTTCCGCCCATCTTTCCATCTCATGAAACGTCCCGACGTGCCGCAGGAGGTAAAGGACATAATCAAGGAAGGTCTTATAATGGCGGGGGACCGTCTCAGTTTCGCCACAAACATGGAGAAGGTGAACGGCAACTCATTCGCACAGATCAATGTCGCCCTCTGGTATTCGGCACGCGCCACGGACGACCAGATGCAGAAGGACCGCTTCGAAACATTCTGGCAGCGCTGGATTTCCGAAGGATGGGGCAAAGGCACGGGCCTCAGCAGATCCGGTGATGCGCAGGAACACTTCGCCCATGACGGCGGGTACGGTTCATATCTGCTCGACAACTGGAAGCCTTCAGGCAACACCTGGGTGAAAGGAGGCGGAATTCTCGGCGATGCTGCAGACGATCCCCGTTTCCAGAAAATATATGACCGCTACCAGGAGCTTTTCAGCTATCTCTATTGCCGCGAAGCCAAAGGGAAAATGATCAGCGCTGTTCCCTGGTCAAGCCGCATAAACGTCGGTCCGCATCTTTTCGCCAAAAACTGGGAGACAGACCAGCACCGCTGGAAAGGTGAGCCAGGTCCGGATTTCACTGTCAGTGTCAACGGGGGAGACGAATGGTTCGCTGCACGCCGCAAGAATTATTACATTCTCACCTTCCATGGCCGCATCACTCCGGAATGGCTATGCCGCTGCTTTGAAGGGCAGATCGGTTTTTCAGGAGGAACCATATGCCAGCTCACAGTTCCCGGAAAAGGTCCTGTAATTGCCGGAACCCTGAATGGAGAATATGGAAAAGGCATGGATCCGTCCCAGTGGCAGTCCTATAAGGTGCATACCGTAGCTGGCAGAACCTGGGATGGTTCTCCTTTTGTTGCGGGAATCAGCGAACCAGACAGGATCAGTCTCGAAGGAAATGCTCTTTTAAGTTCCGGGGAGATCCGTGGAGCGCACGTGAGGGGCACGCGCTCCTACAAGTATGGCGACGACTCGGTTGAATGCTCATTCCAGCTGGAAGAGTCCGAATATGCACGTGTCATGTCCATATGGGGGCATGACCGCTACTGGTCTGAAGTCAGTGAAGCCTGGGAGATGATACCGTTCGTCGGAAAATGTCCTGACGGCAAGACCATGACAGCAGCAACTCTGGATAACGGCAAAGTCTTGTCCTCTGAACCGGCGACTGCCAGCTCTGTAAGAATTGACCGGGGCGGCTTCGGAGTCGAGATAAAGCTTGATCAGCCTCGGCCGGTAAAGCTTGGAACAGGCAATACTGTAATGATCCAGCTAATTGAACCTGTTCCTGGCGGAGGTAAGCCAATCCCAGCAAATCAGGTTAAGCTTTCATATAAGCTGATCCCGTTCGGCAATTAGGAAATTTGCATGAAACCATGTCATAGGCATAAGGAAGGATGGCTGAATGCCTGTTTCAGCGGAAAGCGCCCTTTTAAATTCGAAAATATTCCTTTCCCGTCCAGTCTGAAAGTGGCAGTGATAGCTCCGCATCCGGATGATTTTGATGCAATCGCAGCATCGCTGCGGATACTGCATCTAAACGGCAATTGCATTGAACTCCTTGTCCTCACTTCCGGCGACAGCGGGGTTGAAGATGCGTACGCAGAGGCCCGCTCCCCTCTTACAAAAGGGGAAATACGCGAGAGGGAGCAGATTGCCAGCTGCCGTTTCTTCGGCCTGCCAGAAAGCCAAGTCCGTTTCCTCAGGCTTGCCGTCGACAGCAAAGGAAACATGGAGGACAGTTCCGGAAACTTTGAGGTTTTCAAGTCGTCACTTCCAAGCATCAAGCCGGATATCGTCTTCATGCCGCATGGCAATGACACCAATTCCGATCACCGGAACTGCTATGCCATGTATAAGCATGTCTCAAAGGAGAATAATCTCTCTGCCGTAGTCTTGCTGAACCGTGATCCGAAGACCATCTCGATGCGGACCGATCTGATCACATCATTTTCAGGAAAGACGGCGGAATGGAAGAAGGAGCTTCTCCGCTTCCATGATTCACAGCAGCAGCGCAACCTGCGCATACGCGGCTCCGGATTCGACGACCGCATATTGCAGGCTAACGCAAAAGCCGCATCTGATCTTGTCCTGCCGGACTTTGCCGAGACCTTTGAAATAGAAATTCACAGGTAGAAATCCAAAAATCTATTTCTTGATAACCATACGACTTCTTGCAATTTCTGCAGAATTATTAATTATACAATTTTGTTTATTTTTTTGTATTCTTCATTGACATGCATTAAGATTAATGATAAGATTCAGATTAGTTTTGAACAGCCAATCATCAGGAATCCAATTATATGAAAATTGAACAGGGTCTTTTCAGTGGAATGGTCCTGCAGCGGACCCGGTCCGGATTCTCTGATGCTGTCATCTCCGGGACATCGGAATCGGATGGCCCCCTGCTCGCATCAGTCTCATCAAAAGGCAAATTCCTGGCCGGATGGAAAAGCAGAAAGATCGGCAAATCCGCCAATGGAAAAATCAATGGACGCTTGAAAGGTCTGCCCGCAGGCGGACCGTATGACATCACCTTGTCCGTAAAATCCTCTACTGGTAGAAAAGATTCTGCCATATTCAGGGACATCCTTGTCGGCGATGTATGGATACTTGCAGGCCAGTCAAACATGGAGGGCATCGGATATCTCAAGGATGCCCTGAAACCAGTCTCCCATGTCCGTGCATTCTACATGGATGACCGCTGGGATGTCGCCAGGGATCCCATCCATAATCTGTCGAAAGCCGTAGACCGGGTGCATTCCGATCTTAACGGGGGACAGCCTCCGAATAGGAAGAGCCATATAGGCGTCGGCCCTGGCGTAGCATTCGGACAGGAGATGTTCCGCAGGACCGGTGTTCCGCAGGGGCTCATCTCATGCGCCCATGGGGGGACTTCAAGAAGCCAGTGGGATCCGTCACTGGGAAAGAACAGTCTCTATGGTGCAATGCTGCGCCGTTTCCACAAGAATGGCGGACTCATAGCCGGTTTTTTATGGTACCAGGGATGTTCTGATGCTTATGCCGAGGGCGCAAGGACATATGGTATGAGGATGCAGTCTTTTGTACGCGCCCTGCGCCGCGACTTCCGTAATCCTGATATGCCTTTCGTGGCTGTACAGATCGCTGGAGTCGCAAGCGCAACCCACAATCATGTCTTCTGGAACAGGATACAGGAACTCCTGCGCCTGCTGCCGGATTCAATTCGGAAGTGCTCGGTTGTGCCGGCAATAGATCTGGAACTGGACGACTTCATCCACGTCAGCGGAAAAGGGCAGAACCGTCTAGGTCGCAGACTTGCACAGGCGATGTGCGAACTTCGCAGAATTAAGGGTTCCGGCAAGCCTCAAATCACTCTCAAATCCGTAGGCGTTGAACGAAATCCTCTGAGCGGCGGATCGGACATCAAGGTCACGTTCGACAACGTCATGGGGCGCTTGCAGTCCAATGGCAAACCCTCGGGATTCACAATCTGCAATCCTTCCCCTGTTAACACGGTTTTCCGCACAGATCTGGAAAAGAACACCGTCATTCTCAGGACGGCAAGTCCTGTGACAGACATTGAAAACGCATCATTGCACTATGGATACGGGCTCATGCCCTACTGCAATATAACAGATTCAGAGGACCGCTCGCTGCCGGTTTTCGGACCGCATCCCGTCGGCGTATTGCGTGCCGTCAGCAGATTTGCTACAAGGCTTAGGGTCAGCAAGGCAATGCCTTCGGCAGGAAAACTCCAGGGACTCCCTTTTCCAAAGAACATGGAGGATCTGAAATTGAAGACTCGGGAATTCAGCGGGAACTTCTGCGACCTTCACCTGGATCTCCTCAAGAGCGCACCTGAAGATGTCCTCGTCTACTTCGCCTGTGACATAGAGTGTTCAGAGCAGATGAAGCTGAGTGCCTGCATCGGCTATGACGGCCCAGTAAAACTGTGGGTGGACGGCAATGAAATATTCCATGATCCGAAAGGATGCAATCCGGCGACTCTTGACCAGGGAGTTGCAAAGTTCAACGGAACTCCAGGCCGGCACCAGGTGCTGGTTGCGCTTGGCTCGAACTCCGGCAGGGCCTGGGGCATCTTCCTGCGCTTCGTGCGGCATGATGTGAATCCAAAACTTGTACGGCTTGGACCCGAAAACTATAAAATGCCGGAAATCCTAGGATGAACAATATGGACGGCAGAGGAACAAACGGATGAATCCATCAATCAATCCCGAAGCCGCTGCGCCTATGCCGTCCGCAAAGACCTTCCGCTGCGGCAGCCTCATATATTCGAAGAAAGCCCTCTTCATACTTTTTGCGTGGATGCTCTGGGGCGATTTCTGCTTCACGCTGATGGAGGCGGTGGTCCCCAGCATACTCCCCCTGAAACTGCGCAGCCTCGATTCCCCGAACATCCTCATCGGATTCATCATGACGACACTTCCCGGGATCTTCAACTTCACCATCACTCCGTGGCTGAGCTTCAAGAGCGACCGGACACGCACCCGGTGGGGGCGACGCATACCATTTATCGTGATGACAATGCCATTCCTGACGATATCCCTTCTATTCATCGGCTTCAGCCATGAGATAGGTGTCTGGATCCATTCGCACCTGTTTTCGGGAAGCGCGATATCGCAGGCGCAGGTGATAATCGTGCTGCTTGCCTTTTTCGCGGCCATGTTCGACCTCTTCAACATGTTCGTGAACACTGTCTACTGGTATCTCTTCAACGACGTGGTGCCGATCGAATGCATGGGGCGCTTCATGGCCCTGTTCCGGCTGGTCAGCACCATCACTTCCGCCGCGTTCAATTTCTTCATATTCCAATACGCCGAGAGCCATATGCAGGAGATCTTCCTGGGAGCCGCCGTGCTGTACTTCATGGGATTCGGGATCATGTGCCTGCGTGTCAAGGAAGGGGAATATCCCCCTCCGCCCGACAACGGGAACAGGGTCGGGCTTCTGGAGAAGATACGGCTTTTCTCGCGTGAATGCTTCACGATGCGCTACTACTGGGACGTCTTCCTGACAAACACTTTCGTGGCGATGGCTGGCACTATCGGCGTGTTCAACATATTCTTCAGCAAGTCCCTGGGCCTCTCCCTGGACCAGATCGGAAAAATGGCCTCGATATCAATGATAACAGTCCCCTTGTGCTTCCTATTTGCGGGAAGCCTGGTGGACCGCTGGCATCCGGTCCGCGTGTCGACATATCTGCTTGTATATTCGGCGTTCATGGGGCTTGGAGGATGGGTCTGGATTTTCGTGGATTCCCCTCCTCCCATGCTGTATGTGTGGATCGGGATCATAACAGGCGCATTCTTCAGCGCCCCTCTTTCGGCGGTCAGCCAGACAGCCGACATGACCCGCCTGATGCGCCTGCTTCCGCATGAGCAGTATGGACAGTTCTCCGGAGCCCTGGCGATGGTGCGCGCATCGGCGATGATGCTGGGCGGAGTTCTCGCAGGACTCTGGATCGATCTATGGAAATATGCATTCGCCGATGCAAACTACGCATACCGCTTCAACTTCATCTACCGCGAACTCCTCATCCTCCTGGCGTTCTACTTCTACTACCGGACATACCGGTCATGGAAACGCCTGGGAGGCGACAAGGACTATGTCGCCCCGATCCAGGGGTTCAAGCTGTCATCGCTCGCCCCGCGTCCTGACGCCGACACCAAGGTGAGATGGGGGCTTGTGGGACTGGTGACGATTGCGGCTGCAGGGCAGTTCCTCGCGATGGCGACATGGCTCTCCTACTACATCTGGTGGGAGCCGAACAGACACCATGCGATCATCTTTACAATCGCCCTGGTCACAACGTTCGGGCTGTATGGGGCCTACCTGCTGGTGGTCAGACGCCTTGAGCGGCCTTGAAAACATATTGAAATATAGGCACAAATCTTATACAATTGTGTATATTCGGATTTTGACTTGCATCGGAAACGACTGTATTGTTGTTTTAAACAGGAATCCTAAGGAGAAGTCATATGGGCACCAAGGCCGACAAGATATCGATGGAGCTTCTTTCAGACATACAGGATGGCAGGATACCGTTGAATTCGCGCCTGCCGACGGAACATGAACTTTGCGAAAGGTTCAACGCCAGCAGGAACACCGTGAGGAAGGCCATCGAATGGCTGGCATCCGAAGGAAATGTCAAGATGAAGAAGAACTGCGGCGCCTTCGCGGCTGCCAAGCCCAAGGACAGGAGCTGGCTCAACACCATTTCCGTCATGCTGCCGGGCAAGTTTGAATTCATGAAGGATATCCAGGACATGATCTTCCGCAAGGATTTCGCATCGGGCATATTCTTCCAGGACGCCTTCAACTGGGACACCGCCAACGAGGAGAAGTTCCTGCGCCAGGTATTGAACCAGAGGCACAGGGCGCTGCTTGCATTCTGCACGCCCCTAAACAACAGCAACGAGAAGACTCTCGATGAACTGATCAAGGCCGGGATACGCGTCGTCCACATGGACTACTACAGCACGTCGCTGCCGAAGGGGAACTACTATGTCCCGGACTATGTCCGCGCCGGAAGGGCGGCGGCGACGCATCTGATGCTGTCCGGATACAGGAAGCTGTACTTCTGCGGATATGAGAGCTCCGCCCCTTCCGAGGCACTGCTTTCAAAAGGTTTTTTTGAGACTCTTTCTGATCTGGGACGCGGAACTGCTGAAAAACGAGACCTCTCCACTTCAGACGACGGCGCCAATTATTTCCAGCTCAGGGAATACGGGCACAACACCCAGATTGAGGACAATCCGGCGCAGTTCATAAAAAAGCTCGGACCGAAGTGCGGTATCTTCTGCGGCACAAAGGCGAGGGCGGCCAAGCTCCTGGGAATTTTAAAGACGAACAAAGTCCGTGTCCCGGACGACATCGGCGTAATAGGAGTGGAGATGCTCCATGAATATCAGGAGGACGACCGTTCCGTGGACTACTTCACATTCGACAGGATGAACATGTTCCAGACGGCTGTCGACGAGGTCACCAATTTCCATTTCAAGGAGCTCCATGAGCTCAGCGCCCCGCAGATGATATCCAACGGCACTTCAAAAACTCAGCCTTAGGACATGGCGGAGGAGGCAATGCCTGTTTTCGCGCACAGGGGGTTTACACTTCAGTCCATCCCTTCCAGGGAATACGCATGCCAGCTCATTGACTGGATGTCGGACAACGGCCTGAACCGGCTCGAAATAAGAATGACAGGCGATCTCTCCGGCATAAGTATCCCTGAATATCCGGAGCTGTGCTCTGAATCCGCCGCAAGACAGACTGCCGAGCTTGAATTCCTTGTATCCTATGGCAGAACAAGGAATATCCGCGTCGTTCCGGCGATCGCCCACGTGGACTCATGCTTCGGGATCGCAGGGAAGCGTCCCGGATGGAGGGCGGAAGGCGAGATATGGCATCCCACCGGCATAAACCTGAACCTGTCAAACCTCTGTTTTCAAAATCCGGATGTGAGGGATTTCTACAGGGCTCTCGCCCGTTCCATTGCGTCAAATGTCAATCCCGAAGAGATCCAGTTCTGGCTGGCGGAAAACAATCTCCGGTGCGAATGCGCAAGATGCACCGGGGGCGGGACCAGCCATCCGTACGAACTTTCTAAGCTCCATTTCCTCAGGCAGGCCGAGCTGTTCTACAGCAGCGTCGCATCTGCCAGGTGCAGGGACGGCAGGGTTCCGGAAGCCAGCCTGTGGACGACACAGGGTTCAAGCCCGTACAACATCCCGCTCATCAGGTCGCTGCCAAAGGAAGTCCTGTGGTTCTACTATGATGGCGAACGCAGGGGGACCTACAACCTGCGTAAGAGGAAGATCTTTCCTGGCTACCTCAAGAAGCTGATTGACGAAGGATACAGGATATCGGCCCAGGTCGACTGGTATTCATGCGGATTCTTCCTTACATCTCCGGGCATAGTGGGCGAGATCTGCTGCGAAGCTGCGGAGACGGGGATGGAGGGCATCACGGGATGGATCAGGGAATATCCGGTCAAGCCATCGGCGCATCCCATCCTCACATACGCCGCTGCCATGTGCAGGGAGCCGGATCCTGATCCATCCAGCTTCTCAAAGGTCATGGAGGAAACTCTCCGTAACGAGGGAAATTCAGAGGATGCATCAGCGATTTCCGCAAGGCTCTGGGAAGCCATAGGCTCGACGTCGCGCATCATCCATCTCCAGGACAGCTACAATTACTGGTGGAGGGGCACGAACCAGCCCGGCGCAATATGCAGCCGCATAATCCGCTCCGCACCCGTGGACGAGATTGACCAGCGCTGGGCAGATGAGATGATCGATACGACAATCCCTCTTCTCGATGCGAAGCTGGACGAACTCCGGCAGATCACAGATCAGTCCCGCAAAGCCGAAATTTCATCAGCCTGCCTGGAGGATCTTGCGAAACACGCAGACATTGTCATACAATGGGGACTCTTCTGTCGTTCCATTCTCCGGGCTGGGGTCATCTATTGCCGCATGGGCAGCTGGGACACGATGCACGGACCATGGCGCAATGACCGCGAAGAGCTTCTTGGCACGCTGCGTCATGCGCTGGACATGCTGGCCGGGACAAGGGACCTGATGCTGCCCGAAAAGGATGCTCCGGAATACAGAAGTTTCCTGAAAGCCAGATATGAAGTGCTCAGGTCCCAGCTTTCCAAATCGATTGAAGCCGCCGAAAAAGGGTCCTCTCCATCTCCTCTGCCCCAGCAGGACAGCTATCCTTACGCATCTTCGCTTCCCCAGTAACAGAAACAATATCAGCTGTTTCATCATTACTTATACATTATTGTTCATTATTTTGTATTTCTCCCTTGACTTATTATTCCAACCATGATATGATGGCTGTAGACCAAACAAAACAAGGAGCTGTCATCATGGCTACACCTAGAAGAAGCAAAGTTCTTGACATAATGCGCGCAGGCGGGACTGCGAACTGCTTCAAGCATAATCTTTCCTGTTCCAGGGCGGTTGAAATTACAGCCCTGTCAGGTTTCGACTGCGCCTGGATCTGCACCGAGCATGTGCCCACTGACTATATGGGGATGGAAAAGTCGATACTCGCCGCCAAGGCCTACGGAATGGACATCCTCATCAGAGTTGCGCGCGGCTCATACAGCGATCTGATCAGGCCTCTTGAGCTTGACGCCTCAGGCATCATGGTGCCGCATGTGATGAGCGCAGAAGACGCCCGTAAAATTGTCTGGCAGACCAAGTTCCATCCGGTCGGACGCCGTCCGGTCGACGGAGGCAACGCCGACGGGCTGTTCTGCAAGTTCCCGTTCACCGAATACATCAAGTTCGCCAACGAGAACCGTTTCCTGATTCTCCAGATCGAAGATCCTGAGCCCATGGATGAAATCGATGAGATCTGTGCAGTGGACGGAATCGACATGATATTTTTCGGCCCCGGCGATTTCAGCCATGGCAGCGGTCTTCCCGGCCAGACGGACCATCCAAAAATCAGGGAAGCCGCAAAACGTGTCCTGGACTCCGCGAGAAAACACGGAAAATTCGCCGGAACCGTATGCGGTCCGTCGACCTTCAATGAATACAAAGCCATGGGCTACCAGTTCCTCACAGTGGGCGCCGACGTCATTGGACTGGGCAACTACTGCTCGGACATCATAGCCACAATATCCGGCTCCAAAACCGCAAAAGCCGGTGGAACATACGCAGGAAAATAAAAATGAAAACGGAAAAATTGCAGAATTGGTCATGGGATGAGAAGGATGAGGCGGCAGCACGGCGTGTTGCCGCGAAACTGCCTGGCACCCTGTTTGATATCCATGCCCACCTCTACAATCAAAAACATCTAGGAAACTCCGACCTTTCATTGCTTAAGGACGGGCCTGTCATAGCGGATATGGCCGCATGGCGCAGTTCGCTGGATCGCCTAGTCGGTCCCGGGCGGGCAAAAGGCGCCCTCTTCTTTCCCTACCCCACGGCGGAATGCGACACGGTCCGGGCCAACGCCCTGTTGCTCGAACAGCTCGATGCCGCACCCGAATCGCGCGGTCTTATACTTGTGACACCGAAGATGTCGCGCGCCGATACCGAGAAGCTCCTCGCCCATCCGGGCGTAGTCGGATTCAAACCTTATCATGTCTTCAGCTCCGAGAAAAATACTTTTCAGTCGCCTATCAACAGCTACCTGCCGGACTGGGCCTGGGAACTGGCACAGGACCGCGGGCTTCTGATCACCCTGCACATGGTCCGTGAACTGGCCCTTGCAGATCCTGAGAACCAGCGGGAAATAGTCTCATACGCCACCCGCTACCCCCGGGCAAAACTAATTCTGGCGCACGCCGCAAGGGGCTATCATTCACCCAACACCATAGAGGGGCTCCCCGCCTTGCGCGGTCTCGAGAACATATGGTTTGACTCCTCGGGCATCTGCGAGCCCGGATCCCTGGTAGCCATTATCCGCGCATTCGGTCCGCGCCGCCTGCTCTGGGGCAGCGACTTCCCAATCAATGAACGCAGAGGCAAGTGCGTGATGATCGGCGACAACTTCGCCTGGATTAATCCGGCGACCATCGATGTCCTGTCCGGCTCCCCGCCACTTCATACCTACCCGGTAGGCATCGAAAATCTTCAGGCCGTGCTGGACGCGGCTGATCAAACCTGTTTAAACAAGGAGGATCTTATGGATATATTTGAAGGCAATGCAAGACGTATTTTAAACATGAAACCCGAAGAAGGCAGCAAGACACAGGCCCTCTACCAGTATGCCAAGACTATCATACCCGGCGGCGGGCATCTGCTCAGCAAGCGTGCGGAAATGTTCGCCCCAAACCAGTGGCCCCCCTATTTCCGCGAGGCTCGCGGCTGCGAGATATGGG
This sequence comes from uncultured Victivallis sp., assembly GCA_964506605.1. Classification (GTDB taxonomy): domain Bacteria; phylum Verrucomicrobiota; class Lentisphaeria; order Victivallales; family GWF2-50-93; genus GWF2-50-93. The sequence continues at coordinate 13,365 of CAZDNQ010000068.1, forward strand.
ATCTTGACGACCGCCACTACTACGACATGGGTATAAATTCCGTCGGCGCGTGCATACTCGGTTACGCTGATCCCGACGTCACACGTGCAGTAGAACGCCGCATCCGGATGGGTTCCATCAGCTCTCTCAACCCGCCGGAGGAGGTCGAACTTGCCGAACGCCTCTGCAAGATCCATCCATGGGCCTCAAAGGTGCGCATGGCCAGGACAGGTGGAGAGCTGGC
>CAZDNQ010000069.1:0-13574 GCA_964506605.1 uncultured Victivallis sp.
TCCGTCAGGATCAGTCACGATATTGCCCGGCTGAGTTTCGTCAGCTTCCTCCTGGGGACCTGGATCAGTTGCAAAAAGACGGGCGGAGCCCCAGAGATCGGGATACAATCTGGCTTCGGAAGGCAGATCGACGGTACAGACCGGACCATTGCCGCGGCTGTGCCACCAGGCGGTGGCGATGTTCTTTGTGCCGGCCGGATCTGAAAAAATAACCTGCGCATCGAAAGGAAACTCCAGACCCTCGGTAACACGGTAGCCCAATACCTTCCATGGAACTGCAACACCTAATGCATATCCGCCATCGATCGTGCTGAAAGCTGCACGCACCTGCGGAAGAGGCGCCACATAGTCCATCACATAGGTCGAGACTGGCGAGGAGAAACTGTATGGTTTCCTTTCCTTGGAGACGGGCCTATAACAGACCGCAAGCGGCTTCCCGTCGAGGCATCCCACAATTATCCGCTGGAGCTGCCCGTTGTTTTCCGATGGCCCAAAGCAGAATCCGACCGCATCCCCGCCCTTGAGTATCATTGCCGGATCAAAGGCGCTCGCACTGTTTTTCAATGGACTCTCGTCATGGACACGGAAAAGCAAATACAAGTTTTCCTCGTCGTAGCACGCCGTCCAACGGGCCGATTCCCCTCCGGCCGTCGCCAGTTGCTGTATTGCGGTTATCGCAGGCCACTGGTCCGGCTTGTCAAGAGTTACCGGTTTGGCGACCTTCACCACCGCCGCCGGAGCAGAATAAAGAGAGACAGCCAGAATGGTCAAGCATAGGGACAAGAGTGTTCGTGAGAGCTTGAATTGCATTGATACTCCTTTATTCCGGGGTCGCAAAGGCTGCCTTGGGATCCCAGTCATCTGTCCGGAAAGGGACGGCGGGCAGCCCTTCCTTGTTATATAGGCTGCATTGAGGGTAATCGCCCCAGGCATAGCGCACCGCCACCGGTTCCGACACCTGGTCGCATGATACGAGCACGCTTGCCCCGTCGATCACCGCCTTGGCGACAAACCACTTCCTGTCAGCTCCGGCAATCTCAAATCCTTTCAACTCGGTTGGGGCAGCTGCTTCAGGAGCGCCAGGCATAGGCGGCGCCGCACTGATGATCAATCCGGAACCGGTATTTTTGAATGCAATCCGCAGATTCTTCCCCTCCGCCTTCATGGAATCATATGTAGGGCCGATGTAGACGAGATCCTGTCCATAGGCAACATGCTTCGCGGCAAGGGCCAGACGCTGGGCGACAGGAATCTTGTTCTTCGGGTGGATGTCCTTCTTGTCTCCGACATCGATCGCCACCGCCATGGCGGTATTTGGCAATGCCAGAGCCTTGCTCTGTCCATCACGGAGCACCGCCCAGGTTCCCCTTGAGCCATCACCGGCCGACACGCCGTAACCTGCTATCTGCACGAACAGGAACGGAAAATCACCACCTGACGCGGCGGAGCCTTGCGGAGACTGTTGGCCCCATTTCTCGCGCCAGTCCTTGATCATGTTCGGAAACAGTATCCCATATTCCTTTCCGTTGTAGCTGTTGGATTCGCCCTGATACCATATGACGCCCTTGATGGCAAACGGTATGAGCGGATTGATCATCCCATTGAAAAGCGATGTGGTAGTTCCGACATTTCCTGGATTCGCAGGACGTGGGAATGCCTCTTTCGGCTGCGGAGGTTCGGGCTGCCCGGCTTCCTTCGCCTTCTTCGCCGCCACCTCCCATTCCCTCTTGCTCTTCTCAAAGGGCTCGCGCGATTCCTTGTCCCATTTCTTCATCGCTGAAACATAGTCTATCCATTTCACCGGAAACTTTTTCTTCTGCTCATCTGTCATTTTCCTGAAGCCTTCAACGTAATTGGACAACGCCGGCTCCTTCTCCAGACCGGAGAGACTCGTCCAAGCCTGTGCCGGGGTTCCACCCCAGTAGCTTCCTATCAGCCCGACCGGCTTGTTGGTGAACTTGCGGATCTCCTTGCCGAAAAGATAGCCGACTGCAGAAAATCCTCCCCATGGACCGCTGGGATCTTCCTTCTGCCAATGTCCCATGGAAGTATCCAGGCCTATTTCCTTTGGTATAAAGTAAGTGTCGTCAAGCGGAGTCAGAGAAGCCGATCTCAGGACGCAGAACGTGCGGATCTGGGTATCCACCACCGTCTCTTTCTTCGCCACATTGAAAACGCCATATTCCATGTTCGACTGTCCGGAGCAGAGCCAGACGTCTCCTACCAGAACATCCTCGAACTTCACGGTGTTCTTCCCGGAGACAACAAGCGTCTGTGGTTCGGCTGTCGAAGAAATCTTTTCCAGATCGACACGCCATTTTCCATCGGCGCCAGCTTTAGTTTTTGCGCTCCTGTCTCCCAAAGTCACCGTTACATCTTCTCCGGCATCAGCCCAGCCCCATACGGGGATCTTGACATCCTGCTGGAGGACCATGTGATCTCCGAAAATATTCGGCATCTTCACGTCCGCGCGAAGTTCCAATGCGGAACCCGACAGAAGAGCAAGGGCAGTCAATCCGATCTTCAAAGCTTTCATAATCAATCCTTTTAAAGTAGGTACATCCTTATTGGATGTACCATTTTTGAATTCATGGGACAGGATTCCTCCTTAGCAAAGATGCTACGGCGGACACAGAAAGTCAGTCCCTACTTTCCTGACGGCTGAGTTGCGACCGGCCAGGTATCTGTCCGGAAAGGATTGGCTGGCAGGCCATGCTTATTATAAAGATTGCAGCCTTCAGGATTGTTCGCCCAGGCATAGCGGACAGCCACCGGCGATTTCACACCTTCAGCACGTACCACGACTGTGTCTCCATCGATTGTCGCTTTCGCCCAGACGAAATTCTTACCTGCCGCGGCGGAGCCTTTAGGCGAAGACGGGTCTTCCCCGGCAATTGCGAACTGCTTTAGTTCACCGCCCTTTGCCTCCAATCCTTTGCCGACATTGTCGAAACTGATGCGGATGGAATCGCCCTCGACCGACATTGATTTGTAAGTGGGGCCGGAATAGACCAGCTTTTCACCATAGGCAACACCGAGAGCAGACAATGCCAGGCGCCTGCCAACTTCCTGCTTGTTTTTAGGATGGATATCCTTGGCGTCACCGATATCGATAGCCAGACCGGTTCCGGTATTCGGCAGGGATAGCGTCTTGTTCTGCGATTCTCGCACAACCGGCCAGCTTGTGTCTTCTGGGTTTTCAGGAGCTTTCATGAAATTCGCGAGCTGCACCCAGAAAAACGGAAAATCTCCCTGGTTCCAGCGAGCGCGCCAGTCGTTGATCATCGCCGGGAAGCGGACACGGTATTCGTAGGCGTTGCCTGCATTCGATTCGCCCTGATACCAGATAGCGCCCTTGATACCGTATGGGATCAGACCGTTTATCATTCCGTTATAAAGAACCGACGCAGTATTTGGATTCGACGGATCCCCGGGCTTGTTGGGAAGCTCGAACGCAACAAAATGGCGCCATTTCCCGGCCATTGAAATACGTGACTGTACGTCGTCCTTCGAATCTACGGGCGCAAGGAACATATCCTTCGCCTCGCCACCCCACGGTCCACCCTGCCCCATCTGGTCGACTATGCGCATTGCTATGACAGCCTTGCCTGCCTTTACCAGTTTTCCAGGAACCGTGTACTTCCGAGGCACATTCCAAGAACTCGTATCCAGCGGTTTGACAGTCCCCATGCCTCCGACTTTTTCACCGTTGAAATATGATGTGTCTATCTCGTCGATCGGACCCAGATTGAGCGCCAGATCCTTGCCTGCCCAAGCAGCAGGAATGTCTACAGTCCGGCGATACCAGACTTCCCCGTCAAGCCCGGGATGACCGACAACTTCCCAGTTCTTTGGCGTGTCAATCTCCTGCCAGGCACTGTCATCAAGCGCGGGATCGGAATATTTCTTCAGATGCGCTTCATCGGTTTCAAGAGCTTCGAGCTTGCGGTATTCGACCAGGAATGACTCTGCATTCTTCTTGCTGTCCGCCATCAGCTTGTCGAAATTTTCACCCAGTCCGCCAAGCTGCTTGAGATCTCCCTCTGTTCCTGGAAGAGTTGCGAGAACTTCACGGCTGATCCATGCCTCGACCCTTGTCCCGCCCCATGATGTGTTGATGAGGCCGACGGGTACTTTCAAATGCTGGTAGAGCTCGCGGCCAAAGAAATATCCAACCGCCGTCCATCCGGATACGGTTGCCGGAGACGCCACCTGCCAGTCGCCGTTGACATCGCTTGCGGCGGCGGGAAGCATCGTGTTGCGGACTTTGAAATGGCGGATCTGCGGAAATTCGGCAGCCTTGATCTCAGCCTGGGCGTTGATACAGCTTCCCACGTTCATCGCCATGTTCGACTGTCCCGAACAGATCCACACGTCGCCTATCAACACATCCTCGAATTTCAGGGAGTTCTTTCCTGTCACTGTCAGAACCTGGGGTTTGTCTGTCGCGGCGGTCTTCTCAAGATCGACACGCCATTTTCCATCGGCGCCAGCTTTCGCTTTTGCGCTCTTATCTCCGAGTGTCACCGTCACATCTTCTCCAGCATCCGCCCAGCCCCAGACGGGAATTTTCATATCCCGCTGGAGAACCATGTGATCTCCGAAGATCGCTGGCATCTTAACTTCTGCACACAGATCCAACGAAGCAAATGACAGAGCTGCCAGTGCAACCAATCCGATCCTGAAGCTACTTCTTTTCATATCCATCCTTATTTTATTTTTACCGTTATTATCTTCCATGGCGCGACCGGGATGGAGAAAGTACCATCCTTTGCGCGCAGCTTTTCAATTGGCTCTTCCAGCAGATTACAGATTTCCGCATGTCTGAACGCTGCAGGGGGTGCTATACGCAAAGTCTCGGATTTTCCGGCAGACTCGGTAAACCTCATCACGATTCCATTTCCATTCTCCGCCTTCTTAACCGCCGTCAAGCTTGTGTGTTTCGCATCGATATTCCACTCAGGCAGCGGTGTGGCCAGCGAACCGGGACAGGCAGTCAGACCGCTGTTGAAAAGGGCTGCCTGCCTGACCGTGTCGTTTTCCTTCCAGTCACCTCCACCAAGATAAAGCGCGTGCCGGAAATGGTGGTCACCGTGATCGCGCATTCCGTCGTAGTTGTATGCCACATATGACTGCGGTTCGAGGAGGCAGTATGGGATTTGCGGACTTCGCAGGACGCTGACCATCACAACTCCATCTTCAATGCGATAGCTGGGAGTCCCCTGGTTGAATATGGCGAACGTGTGATCCTTCGTCTGGATGCCCGTCCAGTGGATGGCCGGCCAGTCGCCGCCTGCATTTCCTCCGTTTGTGCTCCTGCCTTCATAGCGGTCGCGTTCCAATACACCGTAAGGCACTTCGTAGACACCTCGGTCAGATTTTATTACCGAGGGGAACGCCAGGCGGAGCCTGCGGCTCTGCGTGAACCATTTCACACGTGTCTCTATTTCCATCCATGGCACTCCGGCGCGGAGATTGAAGTCCTGTTCCCATTCGAGATATGTGACATGCGGATCCTGTGTGGTATGAGGGTTGTCGCATGAAGGATGCTTTCCGGAATAACGGATGCTGATTTGATCGCGGCTGCGCATGATCCTAACCAGCTTTGTGTGCGGTGAAAGCCTTGTGCGTGTGCGGTCAAGCGAACGCGTGCCCCATGGATCCCCGAAGTCATTTTCAAGCAGCAGTTCACCGAAATGGAACTGGCTGGCGTCGACGACGGATCCAAATCCGTTGCAACTGACTCCTGTCAATCCATTTTCACCGGCGATCACGGAGAACTTGCCGCAGCTCACCTCACTTGCAGACATTCTTTCCTTTGCCAAAGGCGCGGACTCAGTTATCTTAAAAGTGCGGGCGCCAAGCGCCGGGACGTCAGATGCAAGGAATGACACCTCTGTCTTTCCATCATTATTCCTTACATCATATACCGGCAACGGATCTTCATCGACGGAGACCGTGGCGCCCTTCCAGTTGACAGGCAGGGAAATCTTCGCCGGAGCGGAGGCAGGCGACTGGGTGTGGTTGAATACTGTCACCGAGGAGTTCTTCTTTTCCAGTTTCTGGTCACAGGCGGCGCAGCCGATTTCCGAAGCCAGCCTGTCCAACTCGCCATGCATGTCGCAAAGTTCAACATATGGCTGATCGCAGTGCGAGGAAGTGATGGCGTCATGGAACGCCGAAAGCGTCATCTTCTTCCAGGCTCCGCGCAGAGATTCGGAGCTGGCGGCGCCGTTCAGGAGCGTGTCCCAGCATTCCGCCTTCAGGAGCGAATGTTCCAGTGCGCGGTGCTGCTTCTTGATCTTGATGCGGGAGACATAGCAGCCTGACTGGCTTGGATTGTTCTCGACCTTGGAACTAATCTGGCCGGCCGGTGGATTGTCCACGTGTCCCAGATAGTCTGAAAGATGTTTGCGAATATCGCAATATGTTCCCTGCCGCACTGCGAATTCGGGATGTGCTTTGTTGAACTTTGCGATATCCTCAGCCACATGCACGCCGGGCATGATCTCTTCGCCCCAGAGCTGGAGTATACCGACTTCACCGGGCAGGCGTTCGACCGGAGGTGCCGAGAGCTCAGCACGCGCTGAGATTTCAAAACCCTCGCCGCGGCAGGCATCGCAGCCTTTCCCAAGGCAGTTCCGGCATGGCGGGAGTTTTATATAGCAGTATCCGGATACCGCCTGCCTGTGCACAAGACGTGTCTTTTCGCCCGGCGGCAGTTTATGGGAATCGCTGGAGAAGAAAATCGTGGAACCGTCGAGTCCCCGCCAGTATGGGGCGTCCGGGGTATTGTAGCTGATGGCTGGCAGCCAGTCGTATCCGCACTGGCGGAATATCTGCGGCATCTGGGCGCACGATCCGAAACCGTCGCTGTGCCATCCGGTGGTCGGCTTCATGCCAAGAGTTTCCTCGGCCCAGAGCGTTCCCAGTACCAGGTTTCGCGCCAGGAGTTCGCCGTGGATCATGTTGGCATCTACGATGTTTTCGCCGGAACCGAGGAGTTCGAACCGGCCTTCCTTTGTGAGCTTCCGCAGAGTTTCAACATGCTCCGGATGACGTTCAAGATAATGGCGCAGCACCCACGAACATTCCACCATGAAACAGCTCTTTCCGTCGGCACATGTTGCGATCGCGTCCGTTATCCAGCGCTCCTCGATGTCGCGGTATGAGGCGAAGATTCGGCCGGCGTCCGTGAACTTCCTGTCCCAGCACCGCCGCCAGGTCGGATCAAAATGATTGAAACGTAATACTATCAGCTCCTGTGGATCTGGCATATGCTCTCCTTTTTTGTCATCATTGGGTTCAGTTCCCGAGGACGGACGCGAAGGATGTGCGCATGAGGCCCGCTGCACCTCCCCAGAACGCGGACTTGCTGCCGTTCGCGCCGGGTCCGGCCTTGATTCGCGAGCCACCGCTTGAATTATAGTCATGTACCGTGGTTTCGCCCGGGCTCTCGCCTCCTCCGTTGCGGTGCCAGCTGCCGCTGTCATATGAATACCACGCCGCGCTGCCGTCAAGATGCCCGACATTCCCTCCTGACGGACGGTAGTAGCTGCTGCCATGGTTGTTCATGAGATCGGGATCCGAGAGCATCGGAGCCCTGTAGACCTTTACGCGGTCGATGAACAGGACAACTGGGTTGCCGCCGCCGCCCCAGGACTGCATCTTCTCCAGCTGCTGAATGCGGAAAGCGGGATATTCGGTCACGTATGTGGGCGATGAACGGTCGCAGGCGCAGTAGGCTCCGAAATTGTTTCCATGCCACACATATGACGAATCGAAATTCTTAGGGTTTGAAAGCCAGTTTTCGGGCTTTTTCGCGGATGGGCAGAGCAGCGTGCCTGTGTATGGATAGTTGCGGCTGTTGAGATAATCCGTCATCATCGTAGTCACGCCGGTGGAGCTTTCCCATGAGTAGAATTCAGTGGCCATGTAGTGGGTCAGGCATACCAGCGGAACAAGTCCGTCGAAGTCGGTCGTGTATGTGTTGAATGCAAGGTTGAGCTGCTTGACATTCCCCGCGCATACGATGCGTTTGGCGGTCTCCCTGGCGCTCTGCAGCGCCGGCAGGAGCAGCGCAGCCAGGATTGCGATGATCGCAATCACGACCAGCAATTCTATAAGCGTAAACTTTCTTTTCATATGAACTTATCTCATTTCAGAACCAGTCGCTGAACTTTAGGACGACTCCTCCTGTCAGGGCATCACTGAAAGTTGTAAAGTCCAGGTTTCCGAGATTGTCGCATTTCGGCCATATTGAATTTGAGGGATACAACTGGGCGTTGGAACCGTTGGAACCGTTGTGCACGTAGATTTGGGAAAGACCCAGAGTGGGATTGTCGCGGCCCCATTTGTACGAGAACCATTTGGCGGAACCATCCGCCTGCCCGACATTTCCTCCCCTTGGTATGCAGCCCGGCGCAGTACCAAGCGAGCTGTTGTTTACGATTGACAAGATGTGGCATGTCGCATCCGTAGCCTTGGGGCCTCCCGAAGAATTATACCAACACATGTCGGCCCACAGCGCCGCAACCTTGTCCGGCAATTTTTCATTGGCAACCCTGTCCAGCTTGTAAAGGTTGACCGGCCTGTCGTATGAGGAACCTGCGCATTGCATGTACGACAATAGGACATTCGATACTGTCTTTGAGGGACAGGTAAAGACTCCCATGTTCTTCTTGATTTCAGTGGCCGTGGGCCTTTCCTTTAGATTGGAAACGATGGAGAACAGTTCCTGGAAGGCGCCTGTACTCTCATAGCCAATGTCTCCAATCGCCATCCCGTTATATCTTCCCATCGGGCTAAGAACCCTGTCATAGTCGTTCGCGTAGGCGAGTGTTCCGATGGTTATCTGTCTGACATTGCTGCAGCACGCCACACGTTTGGCGGTTTCTTTTGCGTTTTTCAGAGTCGGCAGGAGCAGGGCCACGAGAATTGCTATTATCGCAATTACTACGAGTAATTCTATCAGAGTAAATTTCCGTATCATATCATACCCTTATGTTTCAGAACCAGTCCGGGAACCTGCGGACAACGCCTCCTGTCAGGTTCGACGGATCCGATGTGACAAGATTTCCAGAAGAATCACACTTCGGGAACAGCGAATTGGACGGGAAAGGCTGGTTGCCCCAGCCGTTTGAACCATTGAGCACGAAGATTTCAGGCTGCCCCAGGGTGATATTGTTTCCTAGTCTATACGAATACCATCTGGCAGAACCATCCTGGCATACGACATTTCCTCCGGTCGGGATGCCGGACTGTCCAATCTGATGGTTGGTATAGGTAGGCCCATTGCTATCTGTCATGCATTTGTCTGCCCAGAGGGCCGCAATCTTGTCAGGCAGAGTCGCAGCAGCGGCCCGCGCCAGCCTTTCCTCTGTCACAGGATGATCGTATGTGGAACCTGCGTACTGCATATAGTAGAGGTTGTTGATGCTGTTTTTGTTCGACGGGCATCTGAAGACGTTCCTGTTGGCCCTGATGCTGGCCGTTGTAGGCTGGGTCTTGGTACCGGTGACATAGCTGAAGACTTCAAAGAATGCTCCGGTGCTGTCATAGCCCCAGTCTCCGATTGACATGCCTGAATTCTTGCCCATAGGAGAAAAGGTTCCATTGAAGTCGTTAACGTAGCTTAGCGTTCCAAGGCCTATCTGCTTGACATTCCCCATGCATGCGATGCGGTTGGCATTGTCCTTTGCGTTTTTAAGAGCCGGTAGCAGCATCGCCGCGAGGATTGCTATGATTGCAATCACCACGAGCAATTCAATCAGTGTGAACAAATGTGCTTTTCTCATTTGCAGCCACCAGTTACATTATACTTATAAGACATGTAATTAGTATAATGGCTAATTATACTATTCCCTATCCCGCGTGTCAAGAGGGTGCTTCAATATTATTCAAGAAAAATCTGCAGTCTTCGCAGATTTGGGATCCGTAAGGGGCTTCTACTTTTGCATCAGGGGAAAAATATGCCATACTTATATGATGGAGATCCAGAATTCATCCATGGAAACACATCCTTACAGACCATTTGTTCCTGAAGGCGCAGGAAAACTCGTACTCGGCAGCATCCCGCCTTGGAGGTTCACGTTCGCCGATTCTCCTGCGGAGAACAGGCTGAAAGCGCTGAAGGACGGCGACATAGATTTCTATTATGGCAGCAGGAGCAACAGGTTTTGGATGATCTTCTCTGCGGTCTTCAAGGCAGGAAAGCTTGACTCCGCCGAAAAAATCAAAGTGCTGCTGCGCAGGGAGAAGATAGCCATGTCAGACGTGGTCCACAGGTGCCGCAGGATTCCAGCCAGGAGCGCACTCGATCAGAACCTGCGCGACATTCAATTCAACCATGGGCTCAGGGAAATCCTCGCGAAAAACAAGTCAATAAAGGAAATCCTCTTCACGAGCTCCTTCGTCGAAAGGATCTTCTACAGATCTTTCTCAGCTGCCGCGGAAAAAGATATTTCGAGGAAATGCTTCATTCTTCCGGATGACGGAAGAAGGATAAGGACCGCCGTCCTCTACTCTCCCTCCAACATGGCCCTCAGGGGCATAAGGATGAGCAAGGCATTCAAGCTGCGAAGTTCGCAGGCCAGTTCCAATTACACCGCCAATGATTTCCGCATTGAACAGTACAGGAAATTCTTTACAGCAGGCTGATTCATGCCCTGCAAATACAGACATGCTCGGAGCTGGCCACACGTCCGGCTTCATCATATATATTGAAGAAATAAACCGTGGTCCCTCTTGCCAGAACCGCTGAAACACGGTCACCAGAAATATCGGCCGGCATAGTATTCCAGGTGCGATCAGTCCAATGTCCAACAGCCCTGGTGTAGTTCAACTCCGCAGATTTCACAGGAAGCTTCGACCTGAACCTCGCCCAGACGATCTGCTTTTTCCCTCCTTGCGCCTTGAACTCGGCTGGAGCCGCGCCCCTCCTGCAGAGGTGATCCGCAAGCATCAGGATCTCCTCCGGCTTCTCTCCCGCCCCGCCATGGGCGTGCGGCATCCGGACGCGCACGGCAAGATACCGTTTCCCTGTCAGGCGGTACGACAGCTGCATCGAATCCATCGGGAAGGCAAAATCATTTGTTCCATTAACCCAGAGGAACGGCATCTTCGCACCGGACAGATAATGTGAAGGATCCCACATCGCATACCACTGACTGAGCCTCCTCAGGTCTTTCCGCGTGCGAGATTCGCAAGCTAGTCCGACGGACGGCCGATCCAGGAATCCGCATCCGTAGACAGGTGCCGCAAAGGCGAAACGGCTGTCGATTCCAGCGGCAATACAGGTGAGATAACCTCCCCACGATATTCCAGTAATACCTATCCGGTCCGGATCCACTTCCGGAAAGGAGCGCAGGAGCGAATGTCCAAGGACTACTGCGGATACAGCGTGGTAGGGCCATTGTTCCTCCGGGGGGAGTTCAGGAGCAAACGAAGCCTTGTCCAAGCCCCAGCCCAAAGGGCCCGACCATTCGTGCCTCGGCCATGGATTCCGGCAGTATGTCGAATTGAACCAGGCCGGAACTCCTCCGCAGGTGTCCATTGCGATTGCCGCATAGCCCCGTGAGTTCCACAGCCTGACCCAGTCTGGGAATGCCGTTCCGCCACCTCCATGCACAAGGACCATTGCCGGGACTTTCCCCCTGGCCTTCTCCGGATATCCATACCACGCGAAAATCCTGGTATCACGCCCCTGATAAGGCATGCCGTCATAGAAAAGAGCCTTGACGCCGGGATATTCGAATCCTGGAGCCTCATGCGTCACGGGAACTGAAAATATTTTCTTTGGAAATCCTGCCATATGATTTGCCGTTTTTACGGTTATAATATAGCATGTCAAAATTCAGGACGGAAAAAGACCTGCTCGGTGAGATGAAGGTCCCTGCGGATGCGCTCTACGGGATTCAGACCCTCCGTGCCGTTGAGAACTTTCCGCTTTCCGGACGCCGTGTAAATCCGGCGCTCATACACGCCTTCGGTCTTGTGAAGCTGGCATGCGCCACGACCAACCATGAACTTGGAAAACTCGACAAACGGAAATTCGAGGCCGTCAGGCAGGCATGCGAGGAAATGGCCTCCGGAAGACTGAATGGACATATCGTCGTAGATGCCCTCCAGGGCGGCGCCGGAACCTCCACGAACATGAATGTCAACGAAGTCCTCGCCAACAGGGCGCTCTTGATCCTCGGAAAAAAACCTGGCGACTACAGGACGATCCACCCGCTTGACGATATAAACATGCACCAGTCAACCAACGATACCTATCCGACTGCATTGAAGGTGGCCGCGATATGCCGGCAGCGCGTTCTTGAGAAGAATCTTGTAGCGCTCCTTGAAGCCTTCCAGAAAAAGGAGAAGGAGTTCGCCCATGTCGTCAAAGTCGGCAGGACGGAATGCCAGGACGCCGTTCTCACGACGATGGGGCGGACCATGTCGGCATATGCCGAAGCGTTTGGGCGCGACCGCTGGCGCGTGTTCAAGTGCGAGGAGCGCCTGCGCGTGGTCAACCTCGGAGGCACCGCAATAGGAACCGGGCTCACCGCCCCGCGCCAGTATATTTTCAAAGCCGTGGAAAATCTCAAGAACCTCACAGGATACGGACTCGCCCGCGCAGAGAACCTGGTGGATGCCACACAGAACACTGACGCGCTGGCGGAATGCAGCGGGATATTGAAGGCGTGCGCCGTCAATCTTGTAAAGGTGTCCAACGATCTGCGGTTCATGTCTTCCGGACCCGACGCGGGGATTGGCGAACTTATCCTTCCTCCTCGCCAGCCGGGATCGACAATAATGCCTGGCAAGATAAATCCTGTCATTCCGGAAGCCGTGATACAGGCGGCGCTCAAGGTCATGGCGAATGACGCCGCCGTCGGACAAGCCTGCGCCATGGGGCATCTCGAGCTGAACGCGTTCATGCCGCTGATAGCCGACTCATATCTTGAAAGCATCGACCTCCTGATCAGCTCTGTATCAATCCTATACACGCATTGCGTTGAAGGACTTGCAGTCAACGAGGCAGTATGCCGCAGGCACGTGGAGAACTCGACTGCGACGCTTACCGCGCTTGTCGGCAGGATCGGCTATGAGAAGGCACAGGAGATAAGCTACGAATTCCGCAGGTCTGGCAGATCGACACGCGATATCGCTATTGCGAAGAAGATACTTTCCGGCAGGGAATTCGACCAACTGACCGCCGCCGAAGCCGTCATGAAGCTGGGCAGCTGAGGAACAACATTCATGTTCTCTCACAGAGACACGGAGAGTTTGAATAGCCTTCTGCAAAAAGTCCTGACGCAACAAGAGGTTCAGCGCTCCACGCAAGCATAGGTTTAATAATTAAGAAGTTGAAGTAGATTAAGGATGAAACCAGGAGGTATAATGAAAAGTTTATTTGCAATTTCATCCATCGTTCCATTACTTTTAATTGCTGGCTGCAGCACAACTCCTGTCGCAGAGACAAAGACCAATACTGTCGCCGAACCGCCAGCGGCAACAGCTGCCGCTCCAGCTGTTCCAGCTGCAGCCAATGAAGTCAAACCTGATACCGCCAGGGACGTGAAGAC
>CAZDNQ010000070.1:0-13520 GCA_964506605.1 uncultured Victivallis sp.
CGCCATAGGCGACCAGGGCTTGTCCGAGCCGTTTCTACAGTTTTGAAATCACCACTGTCGTCTTCAGGATCCGCTGACCTTGAAGCAGTAGCTGCAGCTCTTTGCCTTTGATTTCGACGAGAATACGATCCTGGTCATCGATTCCCCCCAGCTCTTCCTCATCCTGGGATCTGAAATTTCAACTCCGGAGAAAGCTGCCTTGAAGAATCCAGGATCAAACTGGAGGAATACTTTCTTCCCTTTGATTTTGAATTCAAGCAATCCTTTTCCGGCAGTTTTAGGCCTGACAATCGAGAGCATGTTTATCTCCACGTCCGCAGGCTTGCTGGACATCTCCAGCCTGTCGGAAATTGTCACAAGGCATTCCTTGCCACGGGTCATTGTGAAGGTCCTGAGAAGACTGCGCACCCCGGCCTCTGGCGGATATGCCTTTTCAAGGTTCATCCCAAGGCGAATCTCACCGTCATCCGTCTCTTCGAAGTTGACATTGTCTGCGCGCGACTCAGCTCCTTTCACCTGTTCAATGCCGTTGATCACAGGCGCGTTGTGGGCTGTTCCTCTGGTATTCCAGAGCTGATATCTCGTGGAACTGAATGTCTGCCTGCAATAGGTCTCTATCCCGGCGTCGATGATGACCGGCTCCGAATCCGAATACAAGGTGAAGTTGCCGACATCGTTGTGGCTGTGTCCCATTTCGTTGTCCCCGCCGATCGCCGTAAGGACAAGGCCCTTGCCTGTCTTTTCCGTCTCCCTGGCCACGAGCAGCTGGAGGTCTGGAAGCCAGACTGTCCTGCGCCTGGGCTTGTCGGCAAGGCGGATCCCAGATGCCGGGATCCAGAAGAGTTCGCGGACATAATAGCAGAAATAGGCGCAGCATGACATGTCGGTGAGAGATGTCTTCCTGGTGATCTTTCCATTTGCACCCCTGTGGAAGTAGGATGAGACCGCGAAGTGCTTAAGCTCGTCGCAGGACATCCTTTCTCCCGCCTTGTAGATCACCGGCCTCTTGCTTGAACCGAGACAGGCGTCGGCGTCTCCGAAGTTCGCATACCATGGCCCGTCGATATGGCTGTATGATATGAAGAGGCACATCTCCCTGATCTTGGGCTCCTTGAACAGGTCGACCTTTCCTCCGGTACTGGAATAGAGCATGTCCAGATACATCGCAAGCGCTCCGGCGGAGACCGACCAGTACATTGGGCCTTCAGGGCATGCTCCATCGTCCTTGTAGAGTGAAATGAAGCGGTCGTTCACCTCGTTCAGCCTGCAGATTATACGGGCCAGCCTGTCCTTGTCATCAAGAACGCAAAGGGCTGTTCCAAGGATGTTCATGGCGCACCATGTGGCCCAGTTGTTCTCGCCGTTGAGCCACCAGAAGTCGTTGTGCTTTTCAAAAGGCTCGATGATCCTTTTCATGAGCTCATGCCTGAGCCTTTCGTGCAGGGACGGTGAAAGGGCGTGCAGCTCCTTGCCAAGCGCGAATAGGACTTCCGCCATCATGAATCCGGTCTCGGAATTGAACAGGTCGATGTTGTGGCTGTCATATGGCGGCAGGGGATCATCCTGCTTCCTGTGGGCGTGCGCCGGTATTACCCAGGTGCTCTCCTCGCAGATGGCGAGTATGCCGTTTGCGATCTCGTCCATGTACCTGCCCTTGTATTCCATACATTCGGCAAGGAGCAGGAGGGAGAGGTTGAGACGGCGGGTGAAACAGGCCTTCTCATAATTGGATCTGTTCCCGTTGCGGGCGAATTCCATGTACAGGGTTGCGGGCAGGGGCTGCCAGTCCTTTCCGATCATGGCGTCGGCCCTCTTCCAGATCTCCTTCATGCGCTGGCGGTTTATCGGATGACTTAGCATCCTGCCCCATGATTTCCTGTCTGATGCCGGAGGGAATGGCTTCCAGTCCCCGGCAAGGTTTTTCCGTATGGAATTAAAATCATATCTCTCGGCAAGCATTGGCGTATTCTTTCAGTTTGTTGAAGAAATTTATAAGGTATAGGCGGGACAGGGAATATCAAGAAGGGCGGGTGCTGGTGAAATCACGTGAGAATAAGTTCAACGCTTACGATTTGCCAGAAGGCTGATCCGGATTACCTGGAGGCACATTATCGGAGTTTAAAGATTTTATCCTCAATGACAGCAATTTGCACCATAGTGTTGCTATTCCGATCAGTAGTACATTAATTGACAAGGCATAACAATACCTGCTTATGCACAAGTTCTTCATAGCATCTTTTGTATCTTGACCTGAGTTAAAGGCGAAAAAACGGAATAATTCTGAAAGATCAAAAAGAATTGCTGATACGGTGAAAATAATCATCAATGACGACATAAACCATAAAACCTTAAAACAATTAAACGGCGTGCTTCTGAAAAGCCTGAATAAAGTCTTGTAGAAAAGATAAAAATACAGGGTTGCAACGGTTGCAATAAAAGCCCAAACCATTGCATCTATTATCGGTGGATGTCCAAAAGTAGAACAGGTGAATGACATTGACTCATGCATGCTTCATATCCCCAATCTGTAATTATATAATTCCACTTAAGTATGTGACGAAATTACATTTATATAAACCCAGCGGAAGATATAACCTCAAGTCTGTAATCATATAAGCATTTAAAATAGACCATGGCAGGCTCCGAAGTCAAGATTTTGTGCTCAAGCATTAATTCAATATTTCATGGATTCTTCCATATAAGTAGGGCGGCTTTTACTTGTCATGAGCCTGTCGAATGAAATCCCCAACTATGTGTCGTAAAACCCGACATACTTATAAGCCCGATCAGTACCTGCCGTACTTGTGGGCGGCGGAGTACATTGCCAGGACGTTTTCGAGTGGGGAGTTGTCCTGGAGCGAATGCGTCGGGGCGAAGCAGTAGCCGCCGCCGGGCATCATTATGTCCAGCGTCTTCCTGCAGTATTCAACTGTGCCCTCGGGAGTTCCGAAAGCGACAGGGCCGCCCGTGCTGATACAGCCGTGGAACATAAGTCTGCCTCCAAAGGTCCGTTTCAGGTATTCCGGCGACATGTTCTTCGCCTCTGGCTGAAGGGTGTCCACTGCCGAGATTCCCATTTCAATGAAGTCCTCATATGCCCAGCTGCTTGAACCGCATGAATGGATCATGACAGGAATTCCGAAGCTTTTCGTCAGGTCTGCGAACCTCTGGTGGAACGGCCGTATCTGCTTCCTGAAGAGTTCAATGCTGATGAGCGGCGAGTGCTGGCTGCCCAGGTCCTCCCCGAGCCAGAGGAAGTCTATTCCGCCTTCGGCCGCCTCGAGCGTGCGCCTTATGATCTCGAACTGGATGTCCACCCTCCGCTTCGCCAGAAGCATTCCTGCCGGATCGTCCGTGATCAGATCGACCATCGTCTGTTCTACGCCGCGGAGCATTCCATTCATGTTGATGATGTCGCCGGTGCCGGCGCCGCCTGCGAATTTCGCAAATTGCCGGTGCCCGAGGCATTGCTGCTTCACAACCGAATAGTCGAAATGGTCGGGGTTGGGCATGGGCCATTGTGCTACCTGTTCCTCGGAGGCGTGTTCCAGTGGGAAGTCGCAGAAGTCCCAGTATCCGCCGCTCCCGTGTTCGATCCAGGTGCGGTGGATGCCCCAGTCGTCCACAAGGACCTTGCGTTCCGGGATGTCGCTGTGGAGTTTCGGGCCCTTGTATGCCGGGCCGATTCCGCGGAAGTCGACGCCAAGCGCCTGCATGAGGCCTTCGCCGTCTCCTGATCTGAGTCCGAAATGCTCCTTCAGTTTCAAGTCGATGCCGGGATTTGAATGGTAGTCGACGGGCACCCTGTCGGTCTTCTCATGCCTGAATGTCCGCATCACCCTTTCCTTCGGGCTGAGGCTGTCGCCATATGCAAGAGTTTCCATGAGTTCTCCTTGTTTGTAAATATATTATCACCAATATCAATGCGTATAAATAGATGAAATTATAAATATTTGTAATATATTATCAAATATGAAAACTGAAGCAGGAAATATTGCACCTGATGCGATAGTCGCATATGCGAACCATGCGACAATAGCGCCAGGGAGGTCGATCGGGGAAATGCACGTGATGAGCAGGATGCTGCTCTGGTGTCGGGCGGGGCAGGGGAACGTCACGGTGAACGGTTCAACGTATGTGCTGCGTCCCGGTGAGATGATGTTCATGCCATGGGGGCACAGGATCAGCTATTTCAACCCTTCCAGGGAGGCCTGGCGCATCTCAGGAATCCATATAATTCCCAGACTTCCTCCGGGATCGCCGTTCGAGTTCAGGGTCAGGCACGGCGACAAAGATGTCATCCAGGGGGATAAGCTCAGGAAGGATGCGTCCCTTGGGAAGGTGCTCAAAGGAGTTTTGAGCGGACATATGGTCTATCCGGGCCCGCTGTCCCATCTTGCGGAATACATCGTTGAACTTTTCATCAGGGGAGGACAGACGGAAGGACAGTGCAGGCTGCTTGCGAGGCTGCTCATAGGGGAGCTGGAACATAGCTTCCTGAATCCGCAGGTCTCATCTTCAAGCCTGCCTCTGCCGTTGACGAGGATATGCGATTCGATAGATGGGAATCTTTCCGGGAAGATCACCCTTGAGGATCTTGTCAAGGCTGGCAACTGCAGCCCTTCCTCTGTCTGCAGGCTTTTCTCCAGGCATCTCAAGATGCGTCCATTCGAGTGGATCAACCGGAAAAGGATTGAAAGAGCCTGCGAGCTGCTGCTGTCTACGGACATGCGGGTAGGAGAGATAGCAGACAAGGTAGGGATAGGTGACCGCTACTATTTCTCCAAGCTTTTCACGGGAGTCAAAGGGGTTCCGCCCGGAAAGTTCAGGCGGGACAATGCAATTATGCTGTAGGCCGGTTCTGGTGTCAACTCCGCCAATGCGGAGCCAGGCGCATGGCAATTCTGGAATTCATGGCTATAGTAAGGGCTCCAAAACAAACAAGAGAAGGGAACTGAAATGATTGGAAAAATGATGGGATGTCTTGCGGCCGCAATTGCGGTGTTCGCTGTGTCTTCAACCGTGCTTGCCCAGGAGAAGGTCGACAATCCGCGTTATCTTGAGTGGTCAAAATACAAGCCGGGCACCTACGTGAAGATGGAGATGGTTGCCGCCATGGGCGAGCAGAAGATGAAGACTACGATGACGACGACCCTCAAGGAAGTCACACCTGAAAAGGCAGTTCTCGAGATGAAGATAGAGATGAGCATGCCCGGCGTCCCTCCCCAGGTCAAGCAGATGACCGAGCCTGCGAAGATAGAAAAGGCGAAGATCAAGCCCACCAACCCTGAAGAGATGCCGAACTGCAAGATCATAAACAAGGGGACAGAGGATATCAAGGTCGGCGACACGACCTACAAGTGCAAATGGTATGAATTTGAGATGGAGCAGCAGGGCATGAAGGTGAACAGCAAGCTCTGGACCTGCGAGGACGTCCTCGACAAAATGGTCAAGAACGAGACAAAGATGGCGATGGGCAATTCGACGATGACGCTTGTCGAATTCAAGGCCGTCAAATAAGACATCAATAGTATCTGTTTCTTTATAGCGCCTCCATCCGGAGGCGCTTTTTTTTTAGAAATTCACATATTGCATCTTGCAAAATATTGCATAATATGTCATAATATTGCAAAACATGGAACAATTAAGCATTTTTCGGTGAGCGAATATGGACTCGAAAAGAAAACTACTGACACCTGAAAGGGAGGAGATTATCCTCTCCGAGCTTGGTGAGGAGGCGAAGACGATCTCCGAGCTCAGCCTCAAGCTGGATGTTTCGGAAGCTACTGTCAGGCGAGATCTGCTGTCGCTGGAGGAGCAGGGGAAGATAAAGCGCGTCCATGGCGGTGCCGTGAGGGTGAAGTTTTCCGAGAGCGAACCCGTATTCAATGAGAAGGAGACCATCCGGCCTGGTGAGAAGGAAAGGATTGCGAAGCTCGCGCTGGGCCTTATCAATGACAAGGACACCATCTATCTCGATGGAGGGAGCACGGTCCTTGCGCTTGCGAAGATGCTGGGGGTGAAGAAGGGGCTGACGGTCGTGACAAACTCCCTGATGGCCGCGGCCGAACTCATGGAAAGCGGGCATAACCTCATAATCGTAGGCGGGAAGTTCCGCCCTTTGAGCAGGACGCTTGTCGGGCCTCTCACATCAAAGACAATTGAGACACTGCACTTCGACAAGGCTTTTCTCGGCACCATAGGGTTCACGGTTGAGGACGGGATTTCCACCACCGACGCTGATGAGGCGTTCACCAAGGAGCTGGTGTTGAAACGCGCCGACAAGGCGATCCTCCTGGCCGACAGTTCCAAGCTTGGCAAGAAATCATTTGCTGTAAGCGGTTCTCTTGCCGACATTGATGTGGTCATTACGGATGCCGGCGTGCAGTCCAGTATCGCCAGGGAGCTGAGGAAGAAGGGGATTGAGGTGTTGGTGTAGCGCGTAATGAACCGGAGAATCGGCGAACCGGAGATAAGTGAGGGGAAAAAGATATGGCAAGAAGAATTGAGAGCTATAGGGAACTGAGAGTATATCAGAACGCCATTGATGTGGCGATGGAAATATTTGAGTTGACAAAAACATTTCCTCCAGAGGAAAAATATTCCCTGGTTGATCAGATGAGAAGAGCCTCCAGATCCGTATGTTCAAATATTGCAGAAGCATGGAGGAAAAGAAGATATAAGGCTGCTTTCATTGCAAAGCTTAGCGATTCAGAGGGGGAAGCCTGTGAGACGCAGGTATGGAATGAGTTTGCTTTCAGATGCAAATACATTGATCAGGAGACTAAAGTTGGAATTGATCAGAAATATGAACATATAATGGCACAGTTGGTTTTGATGATAGACGAAGCGGATAAATGGCTAATAAAGTAATCGCCGTTTCTCCGATTCACCGTTTCTCCGATTCAAACAATAAAATTAAAGGGAGTAAAAAATGGGTAACTACTACAGCGATCTGGGTCCGGATTTCAAAAAGCGCACTTACAAGCTCCAGCCTATAGAGGGCTACACCTACAACAGGATGATCAAGGATGACCTGAAGGACGGCGCGGTCTCGAAGAACGACATCCTCGAGATGTATGAGTGCATGCTGGTCGTGCGCGAGTTCGAGGAGATGATCCTCAAGCTCCGCACCGGCGCCTACGAGTGCATCAAGGACTACGAATACCGCGGTCCGACACATCTTTCCATCGGACAGGAGGCGACCTGCGCAGGTGCGTGCGCCATTCTCAACATCACCGACTATATCACCTCCACCCACCGCGGTCACGGCGACTCGATCTCCAAGGGATATTTCGCTATCCGGAAGATGACGGAAAAGGAGCTCAGGGAGCGCTGTCCGGAATTTGCGAACCTCGCAGGCGAGGCGCTTCTTGAAGCAGTGATGCAGGACCATGTGTTCCGCACGATCGCCGAACTCTTCGGAAAAGAGGCGGGATACGGCAAGGGCAGGGGGGGCGGCATGCACATCTTCGACTTCAGGGTCGGACACCTCGGCGCGAACGCGATCGTCGGCGGCGGAGTTCCGATCGCCACTGGTGCGGCGATGACCTCCCGCATCGACATAGACAAGGAAAGAAAAGGCAGGGTCGTCTGCTGCTTCGCAGGTGACGGCGCCTATGCCAACGGTGTCGTGCTGGAATCCCTCAACTGGGCCGCACAGGACCAGTTCACGAACAAGAAGCTCACAAGCATAACGCCGGGCTTCCTATAATCTACTGCATCGTCAACAACCATTTCGGAATGACCGGACGCGCCGACGGAGAAGTCACCGGCGTCGACTGTTTGGCCAGGAGAGCCGCAGGATTCGACAACGACAACATGCACGCTGAAGTCGTGAACGGAATGGATGTCATGGCAGTCCGCGAAGCTGTAGCCAGGGCTAAGAAGCTTACAGCCGAAGGTAAAGGGCCGGTGCTGCTTGAGTTTGACACATACCGCTATTATGGGCACTCCCTCTCTGATCCGCGAAACGAGTACAGGACGAAGGACGAGGAGGAACGCTGGAAGCAGGTTGATCCTGTCACAGCCTTCAGAAAACGCCTCCTCGAGGAGGGAGTCTTCAAGGCAGATGCCCTTGACGCTCTCGAGAAGAAGGTTGCGGAGAGGAATGCGAAGGCCGCAAGGCAGGCGGTTGATTCAGCAGATCCGGATCCGAAGGACGTTATCAGATACATGTACGCCGACAGCTCTTGCGACAAGGTCCCTTCCGTCTACCAGAAGATAGACAAGAAAGGACCGCGTCCTTCAGTGAAACGCGATTCCGAAGGCAGGGTCAACTACCGTGACGCCATCAAGGAAGGAATCCTGGAGGAGATGGAGCGCGATGCGCGTGTCGTCGTGTATGGTGAAGATGTCGCCGACTACGGCGGCGCATTCAAGCTCACAAAGGGGCTCCTTGAATATTTCGGCCGCGGCCGCGTGTTCAACACCCCGATCTCGGAAGCCTGCATATGCGGTACCGGCGTCGGTATGGCGATGACAGGCTACCGTCCGGTCGTCGAGCTCATGTACATGGATTTCGCGCTCATGGCTTCCGACCAGATATCGAACCAGGCGGCGAAATGGCATTACATGACCGGCGGGAATGTGAAAGTCCCGATGGTCATCCGCTGCAGCGTCGGCGGCGGCAAGGGATACGGCGGACAGCACTCCCAGTCGCTTGAATCGATGTTCTGCCACATCCCCGGCACATATGTCGCATATCCCTCCAACGCATATGATGCGAAAGGGCTGATCAAGACGGCGATCCGCGACGACAATCCTGTCGTGTTCGTGGAAGGACAGCTGCTCTACGGCAACAAGGACGTAGTGCCGGAGGAGGAATATTTCATCCCGTTCGGCCAGGCTAAGATAGTGAAGGAAGGCAAGGACGTCACGTTTGTGGTCTGGGGGCCGGCAGTGGTCGATGCGCTCAAGGCCGCCAGCAAGCTTGAGGAGGAGGGCATCAGCGTCGAGGTCATAGATCCCAGGACGCTGGTTCCGTTCGACTGGCAGACGGTCTTTGAATCGGTTAGGAAGACCGGACGATGTGTTGCGATAAGCCAGTGCGTTGACATTGGAAGCTTCACAGGCGAGATCGTCGCGCAGGTTACGGCCAACTGCTTCGACCACCTCGACGCTCCTGTCGTCAAGATCGGCGCGAAGAACGGAATCGCCCCGCAGGCGTATTCGCTCGAGAAGGCTTTCCTGCCCTCCGTCGAAGACATGATTGAAGCAGCAAGGAGCCTGAAATAAACTCGAAGCTCGAATTTCGAAATTCGAAACAAGCACGAATTTCAAAAAGATAAGTATAATAACGCTTAAACAAATAAGAATAAAATGCCTAAATATAATCTGGAAGAGAGAACTTTAATATTTGCAAGAGATGTCAGGAGTTTTGTCAGAAAGCTCAAAAAAGATATTCCTAACATAGAAGATTCAAGACAGCTTGTTAATTCGTCAGGTTCTGTCGGGGCTAATTATATTGAGGCAAACGAGGCTTTGAGCAAGAAAGATTTTATCATGAGGATAAAAATATCTAGGAAAGAAGCTAAGGAGAGTTCCTATTGGCTGAATTTGATATCCGCAGAAGATGATCCTTCTCTTGAAGAAGAAAGGAAGAGGCTTTTGCAGGAAGCAACAGAGCTGACCAGTATATTTGGAGCAATCTATAGGAAGTCTGAAGGCAAAGAGTAATTCGTTTATGAGTTTATTTATTTTAAATAATTCGAATTTTGATATTCACTCCGATTGTTTCGGATTTCGAAATTCGAATTTCGGATTTAAATTAAAAGGGAGGTTTTTATGTCAACTTTAGTTCCGATACCCAAGCTTGGGCAGTCCGAGGAGACTGTCAAGATAGAGAAATGGCGCGTCAAGGAAGGCGACAAGATAAAGAAAGGAGACATCCTTTTCGAGGTTGAGACCGACAAGGCAGTGCTTGAGGTCGAATCGCAGTTTGAAGGAACGCTTCTCAAGATAGTCATTCCGGCCGGCAAGGAAGTGCCGGTGATGGCGACATGCGCGGTAATCGGCAATCCCGGCGAGGAGATTCCGAAGATCGAGATGCCGAAGGCTCCCGAGAAGAAGGCCGAGGTCAAGAAGGCCGCTCCTTCAGGAGCACCGGTTGCAGCTCCTGCGAAATCCGCAGCAGCCGCTCCGGCAGCACAGCAGGTCCAGCAACCGGTCTATTCAGCTCCGGCTGCGCCTGCGTTCAAGCCGAAGCCGTCGCCCAGGGCGAGAAAGTTCGCCGAGGACTACCTGATCGATCTGGACAAGGTTCCAGGCACAGGCGGTGATGTCGGGCGCGTCACGGAAGCGGACGTGAGGAACTATCTCGAAACATCCGGCTACAGGAAGAAGCTGATAACTCCTACCGCGTTCAATCTGGCAAAGAAGGAGAAGCTCGAACTTCTCGCGGTAGATGGGAGCGGCGACAACGGGCGGGTCACTCTTGCAGACGTCAAATCCGCGGTGTCAGAGAAGCCGCGCGAGTTCTCAAATATGAGGAAGATCATCGCGCGCCGTCTCACCGAGTCCAAGCAGCGGATTCCGCATTTCTATGTGACGGTCTCGATCGACATGACGGAGGTCGCCAGGAAGAGGAAGGCTTTGAAGGAGCAGGGGATCAACCTGAGCGTGAACATTTTCATTATCAAGGCTGTTGCGCTTGCACTGAAGGAATTTCCGATGATGAACGCGGAGAGCGACGGGATCACTGCCAAATACAAGTCAAAGGTCAACATCGGCGTGGCGGTCAGCCTTGAAAGCGGGCTTGTCGTGCCTGTCCTCAGGAATGCGGACAAGAAGGCTCTTGACGAGATCCAGTCGGAGGTTGCGGAGTTCGCGGAAAAGGCGAGGACCGGCAAGCTCCAGCCCGAGGAGATGAAAGGCGGAACTTTCACGATCTCCAACATGGGGATGCTGAACGTCGAGAATTTCTCGGCGATCATCAATCCCGGAGAATCCGCGATCCTCGCAGTCTCATCCGCGACACCGACACCTGTTGTCAAGGACGGACAGATCGTCATCCGCGACATGATGAAGGTGACGGTCAGCGCCGACCACCGCGTGGTCGACGGGTCCGACGCCGCGAAGTTCGCAAATGCCTTAAGGCTGAACCTGGAGAGCAGGGAATTCCTCGACAAGGAAGTCTGACAAGCTTAAGATGCGGAAAGACCAGCCTCTGCAAACTCACTGATGAGCTGACGGCGGTCTTTTTGGGGAATTACGGCATAGTTCGGAAGATTGTCCTTGATGATATGGGAAAGGCCGCTGTCCAGCAGCGAATCGGCTGCGTGAATTCCTCTCCGTCTTATTTCGGCAGATGCAGGAGAGTTCATGGCAAAATCCAGGGGATTTCCCGCTTTATGGAAAAATGCCGAAACCTTGATTCTCTGCTTATTCCAGCCTATCTTACCTGAATCATAAAATTAAAAAAACACTCAATAAGCATGCAAAAAATCAAGGTTGCCCAAATCGGGATCGGACACAACCACGGATCGGAGAAAATGGCGTCGCTGCGCCGTCTGAGTGATGTGTTCGACGTGGTGGCTGTTGCGGAGGACGATCCTTTGTGGCGGGGTAAGCGGCAGGGCTTTCCGGAATATGCCGGACTGGAATGGATGAGCGAAGATGAGATCCTCGGAATTCCCGGTCTTCAGGCTGTCACCGTGGAAAAGAATGATCCCGGTCTTGTTGCGACGGCGAGGAAATGTGCGGAGCGCGGACTTCACATGCACATGGACAAGCCGGGAGGGGAGACCCTTCCTCCTTTCCAGGAGCTGCTGGATGCATGCGGGAGAAACAAGGCCGCAATTCAGCTTGGCTACATGTACCGCTATAATCCGGCGATCCTTTTCATACGCGATGCCTTGCGCAAAGGATGGCTTGGCGACATCTTCGAGATCCATGCCGTGATGAGCCGCTATGACGGACAGGACTACCGGAACTGGCTTTCCTCATTCAAGGGAGGAGCCATGTATATTTTCGGGGGACATCTGATCGACATCATCATCTCCATGCTTGGACGTCCTGGCAATGTGGTCCCGTTCCAGCGAAAAACTCGCGGAGAGTGCGACGCCCTCTATGACAACGGGTTTGCCGTGCTGGAATATCCGCGCGCCACTGCATCTGTCCGCACCACCGTCGCGGAAGTGGATGGGATGAGACACCGCCGCCTGATCGTGTGCGGTACAAGGGGCACGGCGGAAGTATGTCCGCTGGAGCCGCCGGCAAGCCATTACCGCCTTACGCCGCTGCATGTCCGCCTGACGCTTCTGGAGGACAACGGCGAATTCAAGGCGGGAACGCACGATGTAGAGATGCCGGTGATGAACGGGCGCTATGACAGCCAGATCATGGAATTTGCGCGGATCATCCGGGGCGAAATTGAAAATCCATATCCATACGAGCACGAATTCCTGGTGCAGGAGGCTCTTCTTGCCGCTGCGGGATACGGACCGTTCCCTGTCCGCAGGATTAAGGGATAACAAGGAGCATATACGATGAAGCTGGAAGGAAAATGCGCGATAGTGACGGGTGGAGGCGGTGCCATTGGGCGGTCAATCGTCCGCAGGCTTGCAAGCCATGGCGCGAAGATCGCAGTATTTGATATTGATGAGAATTCCGCAGGTAATGCCGCGAGGGAGATCCCGGAAGGCGGGAAGGCGATGTATCTCGGCGTAGATGTTTCCAACTTTGACAGTGTCATGAAGTCTGTGGAGAAAGTCGTCGCGGAATTTGGAAGCGCAGACATCCTTGTCAATTCTGCGGGAGGCAGCGCACGTGGGGAGATGCGGGTGTTCCACGAGCAGAAGATCGAAGTGGTGAACTCAATGCTGGGCGTCAATCTCTTCGGGGCCCTCCATCTGATCCGCGCTGTCTCTCCGTACATGATAAGGGAGAACGGCGGCCGTATCATAAACATCACTTCGATAGTGGCTCTCGGCGGGATGCGCGCCTGCACTGAATATGCGGCCGCGAAGGGCGGAATCCTTGCCGCGACCAAATGCCTGGCGATTGAACTTGGACAGCACAATGTCACGGTCAACTGTGTTTCTCCTGGGAAGGTTGAAAGAAGGAAGCTGGAAGACGAGAAGGCGTTCGCGCACCGTTTCTCCTGCGTCAACCGGATATGCACGCAGGACGACATCGCCTCGATGGTGGAATATCTGGCGATGCCGGAGGCGGATTGCATCACCGGGCAGAACTTTGTCGTTGACGGCGGGCGCAGCCTCGGGCTGAAAGGGGATTTCCTGCAATGAAGGCAATCCTCATCGGTGGAAACAAGGAACTGCGCTGGACACAGGTTCCGGATCCTGTGATGAAGGCAGGCGAGGTCATAATCGATATTCATGCGACTGCGCTAAACCGGGCCGATCTTCTTCAGCGCGAGGGGAAATATCCGCCTCCGCCGGGATGGCCGGAATGGATGGGGCTGGAGGTTGCAGGCGTGATTTCGGGAGTCGGCTCGGGAGTGAGGAACTGGAAAACCGGAGACAAGGTCTGTGCGCTTCTCGGAGGTGGCGGATATGCGG
>CAZDNQ010000071.1:0-13448 GCA_964506605.1 uncultured Victivallis sp.
TGGAGGCTGTCGAAGACTGCGGAAGGCTCCATCCACATTTCAGCGTAGAGGCTGTCCTTGATCTTGGCGCCCTGCCCTTCGGGATCCTCCGCAAGCCTGCCGATCAGCAGGGACGAAGGCGTAAATCCGCTGAGCCCGGAGGTGAAGACGTATTCGCCTGGTTCATATTTGACGTCCTTCGGCAGGAACTTGATCTTCACGAGGAAATTCCTGTCCGTCTTCCTGCCAGTGCCGGCGATGCCGTGCGCCTTGCTGCCGGACACCATCACGCTCAGGGCGCAGTCGTCGCTGAGTATCGTGCTTACCACCGCCTCGTGCTTGGAGACGGACTTGACGCGCCCCACTACCGCGAATGAAGGGAGAGTCCCGTCCTTCCCCTCAATCCTCGAGATGACCACGCTCCCTTCACGCACTCCGTCCTTTTCACCCTTGTCTATCATCAGCTTCTCATACCATCTCGCCGGATCCCTCCTGATGATTTCAGACTTGAGGCAGGTGAAATGGGGGATCTTCCCGATTCCAACAAGCTCCCTGAGCTTGGCGTTCTCCTCCCTCAGGCTGATCACCAGCCGCATCTTGGCGGAAAGTATCTCGTTCTCGTCCTGGAGATACAGCACCTTTGACACCAGGCTGCTCCTGCTCTGCGCCATCAGCTCCGCGTACTCGGCCGCATCTGCAACCTTCCCGGCGGTCCTGAAATATGGATGCGTGAAGTCGGATACCGTCCTCAATGCATATTTCCTGACCGCAGCCACGGACAGGACCGCAAAAAGTATCAGGAATCCCAATATAATTATTATGTTCTGCCTGCTCAGCATGTTACCTCAGCCTGTTCTCCTCTCTGGCAAGTTCGACGTCAAGGTCCGGCCAGAATCTTCCGGCAAAACTGCCGGCCTCGTCCATGAATCCCAGTTCCGGAGAATACGCCTGGCCAAAAGGCACAAACTTCCTTTCCGACTCCCGGATATATTCCTCAAGCTCCTTCAACCTTGAAACCTCCTCCACGAACTTCGTCCTGGCATCCTTATATTCCCCGGCGAAGCTGTCGCGACGTCCATCCTTCAGCCTCTTCAAGGCGACGAGGATCCCGTTTACCTTGTCCTGCAACGACGAGGGGAGCTGGTTGGAAAGATCACTGAACCTCCTCTGCAGGGATATGACGGTCTTTTCGGGGCTTTTGATTTCCTGCCATTTCTCCCCCAGCTCCTCTATTTTGAACGTCCTGGACACTTCCTTCTTCACATTTCCATCTTCCCTAGGTCTGGCCGGGATTTCAGCCGCAGCCTTCTTCTCACCCTCCGGCGCCGGCCTTGCCTCTGAAGGAGCAAGCTCGCACTCCATCTTCTCTATCTCGCCAAGCCTCCGCGCCGCATAATCTGAAGTGCCCGGGTAGAACATGCTTATGGAACTGTTCCTTGCGGCCATGCGGAACCAGTCCGATGCCATATCGCCATCCCCGTTCTCCGGGACAATGAAGATGTCAGCTCCGCTTTTTCTGATGGAGGCTTCAAGGACGCCTTTCAGGGCGGAGGCGTCTTTCACATCATCCATGGCATATTTCAGCAGCGATGAAAACAGCTCCCTTCCGTTTCCTGGAAATTTCGCAATTGCATCCATCAGGAGCGCACACGCCTCGGAATAGAGCTTGTAGGAAGGTCCGTCACCGGGTTCAAGCGGGAAATTCACCGTCCTCCAAAGGTCTGGAGGATTTCCAGAAATGCACAGGGCCCTGACACCGCAGTAGGTCACGACTCCAAGCAGGAGGCTGTTGTTCTTCCTCCTGTCGATCTTGTTTATCAGCGCCGCGGTCATCCAGGCAGGGACCTTGGCATAGGAACCGCCTTCCGGACTTATGCCGAACCGGCACAGCAGCATCGAGGATATGATCATTTCCTGTATCTTCGGATCCTTCTCCAGCGTCGCCGAATCCTCGGTCAGGAAAATCCTCGTCTCCCCGGCCGCTGAACTGATCTCGAATCCTTCCTTCAGATCGTTTCCGGACACTATCACCGAACATGGAATGCCTTTTTCCCCGGATTTCGGAGCCGAGACCGATGAAACCGCGCCGTCGGCAGCCCTCAGGAACAGCTGGAGCCTCTCATATTTCTGGTCGAGCCTGGGCGTATACAGTTTGACCCTGTCGCTTATGTTAACCATCCTGGCTGCCAGAAGATCGGCAGGCAGGAGGAATGACGCCGCAAGGAGGATTGCGGGAAAAATCAAATTTGAGCTTATTCTTTCCAATGGCCGGACTCCATTATTAAGGAACCTATGAAAAGTAGCATGTTGCACGCAAAAGTAAATTTGGATTATTACTGAAATAATAGAGGTTCCATGCTGGCATACGGGTGTTTTTCCATATATATTAGTTTAGGTTTTTTGTATCTTTTTCAGGATATTTTTTGATTTTATATGAAGTTTCAATGCCCATTTTGCAGGAATGTGCTGGAAGTCGACAACTCGGATTGCGGAATTGACGTAGGATGTCCAAAATGCGGGGAGGTCACTATTGCACCAGCCTCGCTTGTCGCCACCGGTGTCGTCGTAGGCAATGATTTCCTCATCCTAGAGGAGATTGGCCGTGGCGGCATGGGTGTCGTCTACCTTACCCACCAGATGTCATTGGACCGCAGGGCCGCCCTGAAGATACTGTCCAAGAAATACGCCAACAACTCTGAATTCGTCGCCGGCTTCATCAAGGAGGCCCGCGCCGCCGCCAAGCTGAACCACCCCCATATCGTACAGGCATACGCCGTCGGAGAGGACAACGGCATCTACTTCTTCGCCATGGAGCACATCGACGGCGAGACAATGAAGCAGGTGCTCAAACGTGAAGGAGTGGTCCCGCTGGATCCGGCTATCACCATCATCCAGCAGATTACAGAGGCCCTCGACTATGCCTGGAAGGAACAGCGCCTTATACACAGGGACATCAAGCCCGACAACATAATGATCACCAAGAACGGCCGTGCGAAGCTCGCAGACCTGGGTCTTGCCAGGGTCGCCGGCGAAATCGACGACTCCAGCGAGGACGAGGTGATGGGCACCCCGCAGTATATCAGCCCGGAGCATCTCACGGGATCCCCCATGGACTGCAGGAGCGACATATACAGCCTCGGCGCATCCTTCTACCATATCATAACCGGGCACTTCCCTTTCACCGGCAAGAGCGCCACCGAGATCGCCAGGAAACATCTCGAGGAGCCTCTCAAGTCCCCGAAGCTTCTCAATCCGAATGTCCCTGATTCCTACGCCAGGATCATCACGAAGATGATGGAGAAGAATCCCGCAGACAGATACCAGCTGCCAGAGGAGCTTGTCGAGGACATCCGCCTTGCGCGCCGAGGCAGATCGATAACCGACGGCAAGTCCACAGGATCGTTCGCAGTCAGGAAAGCCACCGGAAAGACGATAATCATCAATACCGCCAAGGCCAAGACCGGATCATTCCAGGCCATCACCACCAATACCGGGAAAGTCTCCTCCTCCACCGCCGGAATAGACACGTCATCATCGTCCTTCCCCAGGAACACCAAGAGCGGGACACTGAGCACTTCCGACCTCAGGAGGATGAAGGAGAAGAAGGCGATGTACCAGGTCATAGCAGCTGTCAGCGTCTGCGTGATTGCCGCCCTCTTCGCGGTGGGATATGCGATATTCAAGATGAAGGAGCCTCCGCCGAAGAAGGAAACCCCGAAGACTGCTGCAGGAACCGGGACAGCTGTCGCACCTGTGCCCAATAAGACGCCGGAGCCCCAGGCGCCGGTGCCTGGCAAGACGGCGGCGGCGGAACCTACGAAGACGGCATATACGGAAAACGCGGACAAGCTGATCGAGTTCGCGGTGAAGAACAAGGACTCCGACGCGGACATACTTGCCAGATGCGACGATTTCTT
The DNA here is from genome assembly GCA_964506605.1 of uncultured Victivallis sp. Lineage (GTDB taxonomy): Bacteria > Verrucomicrobiota > Lentisphaeria > Victivallales > GWF2-50-93 > GWF2-50-93. Next base: position 3,897 of record CAZDNQ010000071.1, read on the forward strand.
CGCGCAGAATCCCGCGCCAGCCTTCAAATGCGACGAGAAGGCTCTGGCCGACATCCTGAAGATATACGTCCCTCTTGACGAGAAGCGGCTGATCCAGCCCAGGAAGGATCTCCGTGCCGCACACATGGAGGAGCTGAAGAAGCGCGAGGATGAGAACAAGGTGAAGTTCGAAGAGGACGAGAAGAAGAGGCGCGAGGAGGCGAGGAAGGAGGAGCTTGCCAGGATTGACAGGGAGAAGGACGAGTCGCAGAAGAAGCGAATAGATGAATACAGGCAGGATCTCGAGAAGCAGAAGGAGAATATCCGATTCCGCTACGCCTTCCAGAGCGTCAGGAGGAACTTCGCCGACGCATCCAAGGCCTTTGATTCCGCTCTCAGCGAGGAGAAGAACGCTCCGGACTTCCTCAAGCCCGAGGCCAAGATTTTCGTCGACTGGGCCACCAAGGTGCAGGCCGGGCTCAACAAGGGCGCCGCGTTCTGGGATGCTATCGCCAACAATGCCGACAAGATCCCGGGGATGCAGATAGAATACAAGTCCGGAAACCTGGGCAAGATACTGGCGGTAAAGGATGGCATCGCCTCCATCAGGGCCAGCAACGGCTCGGAGATCAAGATGCCGATAGTCAACCTCCCGATGAGGCAGTTCAAGCTCCTGGCCAGGAAGGCCGGAGACCAGGACTCCCTTTTCTTCTACTTCCTTATAACCGGTGATTTCGCAGAGGCGAAGGAAGCAGCGCCTGAAGACTGGAAGACCGAAGCTTCCGACATAATATACGCATACCTCAAGGGCAAGCTCAAGTTCCTGACAAAGGAGAATTCCGATTCCGCAAAACAGGAGCTCAAGGAAATTACGGCGAAATATTCCAGTCTCCCTGAATTCACAAAGGCCCAGCAGGATCTCGCGAAATAACGATCCTAGGAATTGCTTTTCATCCAGCCCGAAGGGCATTCCCCGGAGATCTTCCTGAAGACCTTGCTGAACGTGTAGATGCTGGAGAATCCGGTCTTTTCCGCGATCTCGCTCAGGTTCGATGTCGAATTTACCATGAGCTCCTTCGCCCGGCTTATCCTGTAATGGTTGAGATACAGCAGCGGCGGCATCCCGATGTACTCCCTGAACATCCTGCAGAAATACGGCATTGACTGACCGGCGTTCCTGCTGGCCTCCTCGATCGTCAGACCGGCCCTATGATAGTTCGCATGCATGAACTTCACGCCTTTCTCGATGTTCTGCCAGCCAGAGGAGTTCACCGGGCGGGATGATGGCGCCTCGCCGCAGTACCTCCTGTAGATTCCAAGGAACTGGGTCAGTATGCCCGCCGATATCAGATCGCTCCCCTGCTCGGTGCTGCGCCATTCCCTCTTCACCTGGCTGAACAGATCGGAGATCCTCCTCTGCTCGTTCCGCGGGATTGAAATCAGCATCGGCAGCTTGTGCAGATCGCTCAACCCCTCGAAAAGCTCGAAGTGGATCACGTACTGGACCAGGTTCCCCTTCCCCACCGGATGCACCAGATGGAGCATGAACGGGGGAAGGAGGATGAGGTTCCCAGGCGCGACATCATATATCCTGTCATCCATCCTGAAGCTCCATCTGCCCGCCGCGATGTAATGGAATACGAACTCCTCGTCCATGAAGGTCCCGGAGATCCCTGATCCGGAATTCACCCCCACCCTGCGTATTATCGGCATAGACTTCATCTGCAATCCCCGTATCTTAAAAATGGACAAATAATATAGGCTGCGGCCGATGCAATTTTTAGGGGACCGCACAAGATTCCCTCAATTATCGCCCCAGCTTGACATTGTCGCCCGCCCATCTGATATTAATTGCCGATTTCAAAAATATGAAAACTGTCTGTTGGAGTTCATCCCGTGGCTGCAATCGTCCTCGAACATCTGACGAAGATCCATTCCGACGGGACCCGCGCCCTCGATGATTTCTCCCTGGATATAAAGGACGGCGAACTGCTGGTGATCGTCGGCCCCTCCGGATGCGGCAAGACCACCGCGCTGCGCCTGATCGCCGGACTCGACGATCCAACCAGCGGTTCCATATCAGTAGGCGGCCGCATAATCAATGACCTTCTCCCGAAGGACCGCGACATGGCGATGGTCTTTCAGAACTACGCCCTTTATCCGAACATGGACGCCCATGACAATATTGGATTTGGACTGAAGATGAGGAAAAGGCCGAAGGATTATGCAGAAAGGAAGATCAGGCGCGCCACAGAGATGGTGGAGTTCATGGAGCTTCTGACGGCTATGCCTGCGGCGATGTCCGGCGGAGAGCAGCAGAAAGTGGCGGTTGGCCGGGCAGTTGTGCGCAACCCGGCGGCTTTCCTTTTCGATGAGCCTCTTGGCATGCTCGACGCCGCCACCCGCACCCGGCTGAGGCCGAAGCTCAAGATAATGCATACCTTGATGAAGACGACTACGATCCATGTCACCCATGATCAGATCGAAGCCATGGGGCTTGGCGACAGGATCTGCGTGATGCGCGAAGGCAGGATGATGCAGGTAGGCACCCCCATGGAGCTGTATGACTGTCCGGCAAACACCTTTGTCGCCGGATTTCTCGGTTCGCCACCCATGAACCTGATCGATGGAGAGATCCTGGTGAAGGACGGAGCATTATGCTTCATATCCAAATCTCTGGAATTTAAACTGCCGCAGGAATGGAATGGAAAGTTCGAGGCAGGGAATGACAGGAAAGTCAAGATGGGTGTCCGCTCCGAATGCATCCATGCCGGTTCCAGAACTGATGCGGCGGAATACGTCGAAATCAATGGAGTAGTCGAACTGGTCGAACCTTTCGGATCCGCCTCCCACATTCATATTTCCACTCCCGACGGCACAATCACCGCCATCGCCGATGTCCACTCCGGAATCAGGATCGGGGATTCAGCCAGGGCATTCATCAGCGTGGAGAAGATACACTTCTTCGACAGAGCGACCGGAACTCGATTATAAATTAGATAAGATGAAAGCATATTTGATGCTCGATAATCTAAAGAAAGAATATCACCAGCAATTACGGGAAATGAGACGTCCTTGGAAGATATTTACCTTATGTTGTGGAACAGTCCTCTTGATAATCGGCTCTTTTTATTTCAAAATACCCGACTGGGATGTGCCAATTTCGATCATTATGGCAATTTTTGCATATATGACTGCATCATGGAGCCTAAGGATTTTGTTGGAACGCAACTGGAAATATTATCCTTTAATGTTGCTTTTCACATGGTTTACAGTTGATGGTTGCTACTGTTTATATTGGGGTCTTGTAAATCCAAAGACTCTAGAGTTGATGAGAGCCTATAATTTTCTTGTATCTCTATCTCTTTATGGTGCTTGCGGGCTGATATGGCTCCATAGAGGTACGCTAGAAGAGCTTCTAAATATTTTGATCAATAAATCAAAAAACTCCAATCTCTGGTTTAAACACGATATGCTCCCGGTTTTATTATCCTCTCTTATTTCTCTTTTATACTCACACCCGGCATTTTCGCAGGACGGATGGAGCGGATGGAGGGGCGATGGTTCTGGCATTAGCAAAGACAGCAACCTGCCAGTTTCCTGGGACGGCGTCAGCAATCTCAATTGGAAGACGGAACTGGACGGCGAAGGAAATTCATCTCCGGTTGTCATCGATAAAAAGATCTTTATCACTGCATCGGCCGACGCCGGCAAGCTCCGCAGAGTCCTTTGCATAGACGCAGCAAAAGGCCAGATCCTCTGGCAGAAGGAATTCAAGGTCGACAAGGCGGGAAAGACCTATCCCAAGAACGGATACGCCTCTTCAACCCCGTGTTCAGACGGAAAGCACTTGTTCGTCTTTTTCGACGAGCCTGGCCTGCTTGCCTTTGATTTGAACGGAAACCAGCTATGGAATCTCCCCCTCGGACCGTTCAAGAACAATTGGAACATGGCAAGTTCGCCGGCTGTCTGCGATGGCAAGGTCATCATGGTCTGCGACCAGAATTCCGGAAGTTTCATTGTCGCCGCCGAAAGCGCGACCGGCAAGGAGATCTGGCGCACCCCGCGGAAACAGAAAATCGCCTATGCTTCCCCTCTCGTAATCGATCACAAAGGCAAAAAGCAGATTGTCGTCAATGGTTCAACTGTCGTCTCCTATGACGCCGATGACGGAAAGGAGCTCTGGCAGTGCCGGGGCATGCTTGAGACCGTCGTTCCCACCGCACTTTACAGCAATGGACTTGTATATTTTACCTGCGGGAGGAACGGTCCTTCTATCGCGGTAGACCCCGACGGAAGAGGAGACATCACGGAATCCCATGTGCGCATGCATGCCGCCACAGGCGGTCCCTATGTACCTTCCCCACTGATATATCCGTTCCTGTTCCTTCCTTCAGACAACGGCAGCTTCCAGTTCATCGACAAGGACGGGAAAATCATCCTGAAAGACCGCGTAGACGGTCATTTCACTTCGTCGCCGGTCGCCGGTGACAATAAAATATACTGGCCCAGTGAAAAAGGGGATGTGTATGTAATTGATGTCTCAGGAATCAGTCAGGATAAGCCGTCTATAAGAATACTGGCTAAAAACAGTATGGGGGAAGACTGTCTTGCCAGTCCGGCGATTTTTGACGGCAAACTGCTGATAAGGACGGCCAGGTCCCTATACTGCATAAATGCTGGAGACGCAAAAGTAGCGGAAATTGCAAGACCGGAACTCAGCGGAACTTTGCCGGAACTGGTGAAGATGTATGACGCCCATCAGGCCGCAGAAGGAGAGGACATTCGAATCCGCCTGGATATCCTGTCCGCAGTTGGCAGGATAAACTCGCCTGAGACGTTGCCTTTCCTGGAAAAAGCCGTCCTCAAGGACAACCATTGGGACGTCTGCGAGGAAGCCTTGAAGATATTGGGATCTAAAGGCGAAATGGCTGAATCCACTCTGCTCGATATTCTTGAAAAGAAGGATGACAAGCGGCCCTTTGTGAAGATATTGGCTTCCGGCTACCTTGGAAAATTGAAAACGGTAAAAGCTGTTCCAACCCTTCTGGACCTGTCGAAAAGCAAAGAAGCGCCAGTGCGGGCCGCGTCATTGGAGGCTCTGGCGGACATCGGCCGGACATCAGATGAAACTGCTACCCAGATAATTCCAGCATTGAAGACCAGTTTGTCTGACCCCGAAGGTACGGTCAAGATCATGTCCCTGGAATGCGTGTCAAAGATGAAGGACAAGCTCGGGGGGCAGCGCGATGAAATTATCACATCGGTTAAAACGCTTCTCGATGACAGGAATGAACTGGTCAGGCAAACTGCTAAAAGAGTTCTTGCCGAAGTATCTGAATAATTCCTTCCGGTGTCCAAAATCTTAAATTTGGACAAATAATAGAAAACCCGCCCAAAGCATGCATTACCGCGCCAGGGTAGATTCATCTCAGGAAAAAGAAATTAATGCAGCACAGGCGTCTCGCCTGTGGAATTAAATTCAGCCAATATAAAAGGCAAAAAGGAGATTGATATGAAGGGCAGACAGGTATTGTTCACAAGTCCGTGGAATGTGGAACTGAAGGACTATGAATTTGACGCAACCCAGACCGGCGAGAACGACATCGTGATAAAGACCGACTACAGCGTAGTCAGCGCAGGCACGGAGCTCGCAATCCTCTCCGGCGGTGAATCCTGGGCTAAGCTTCCATATGTGCCGGGATACGGCGGAGTCGGCAGGATAATTTCAGCCGGAAAGAATGTCAAAGGACTCAAGGAAGGCGACCGGGTATTCTCCTATACGAAGCACCAGTCATACGACAAGACGTCTGTGATGGCGATACCGGTGCCGGAAGGCATCGACGGCAAGCTGGCGGTGATGGCGAGGATAGCAGGCGTGTCAATCACCTCCCTCAGGGTTTCCGATGCGGAACTTGGTGACTGGGTCGCAGTTTACGGCCTGGGACTCGTGGGCAACCTCGCCGCGCAGCTCTTCACGCTGTCCGGCTGCAATGTCATCGGGATAGACGTCTCCGAAAAACGTCTTGAACTCGCAAGGAAATGCGGCGTGCTGCACACTGTCAAGGCTGGCGCCGACATAAAGGAGAAGATAAAGGAGCTGACCTGCGGCGAGATGTGCAGGACCGTTGTCGAGTCGACCGGCGTCACCGCGGTCGCTGAAAAGGCGTCCGACATCGCAGCAAGTCTCGGGGAAGTCATTCTCCTCGGAAGTCCGCGCGGCGAGCACAAGACAGACCTTACGGCATTCCTGAACAGGATACATATCGCCGGCAACGGCTGCATCACCTTCAAGGGCGCACATGAGTGGCGCTATCCTGTGAAACCGGACGCAAGCGGAATCAACAGGCATTCGCTCGAACGCAATATCTCGAACATCCTCCAGCTGATCGGCCAGGGCAAGCTCAAGATCAATGAACTGATCAGCGAAGTTGTATCTCCGAAAGATTGCGCTAAAGTCTATGACGGTCTCAAAAACAGGAAGGACGACTACGTCGGAGTCGTCTTCGACTGGAACAGGTAAATAGATGGATGACTGGATGGATACGTAAATCAAGAAATCTGACAGGATAACTGGATTGACAGGATATAATTTTAAATCATGAGAATCCTGTAATCCTGTCTAAAAAACAAGGAATATTTGTTATGGACAGAATTGGTGTGCAGAGCTGGTGTTTCCGTGAATTCAAACCATTGGACAAGCTGATCGGGAAACTGAACGAGTGCAAGTTCAAGAATGTGGAGCTGTGCGGCGTCCACGCGAACTTCAAGAGCCCCGAATCCGCAGCTGCCATCAAGCAGCTGAAGAGCGCAGGCATCAGGATCTCCAGCATCGGCGTCGAAGGATTCAAGGGAGCCCCTGAGGAGGAGCTGACATTCAAGTTCGCGAAGGAGGCCGGATGCGACTACATCGCCGCCGACTTCCCGATCGAGAATCATGTTGAAGCCCTGAAGAAGACATCCGCCCTCGCCGACAAGTACCAGATGAACCTCGGCATCCACAACCACGGCGGCGGACACTGGCTCGGTTCGCGCCAGGCCCTCAGCTATGTATTCGGAATCAGCTCCAAACGTATCGGACTCTGCCTCGACACCGCCTGGGCGCTTGATGCCGGACAGGATCCCCTGAAGCTCGCGACAGATTTCTATGAGAGGCTCTACGGAATGCATCTCAAGGATTTCATTTTCGACAGGAAGGGCAATCCGGAAGACGTCGTCCTTGGAACAGGCGTTCTGGAACTGAAGGCGCTCCTGGACTTCCTGAAGGGGAAGAAGTTCAGCGGACCTCTTACCATCGAGTACGAAGGCGAAGCGGCCAATCCCGCCGCCTCCCTGATGAATTGCGCCGCCAACATCAAATAATGTAGCACAGGCATACTTCGACAAGCTCAGTACAGGTCTTGCCTGTGGATTTATTTAAAAATGCGGTACATCTGAAAAGATGTCCCGCATTTTTTCTTTTTCATCGTCCCATAATAGTCTCGATGCATTTGGCCTTCCACTAGTTGGAGTACAAACTTTAGTTTGCGTTGTTCTAAAACTCCATTCTATTTCGAGACTATTACTGCTTTGGCGGACAATCAGCTTGCACATTAGTCGATCTCTTTAATGTCGCCGCCCTGCGGGGGCTTTTTCCTTTTTTTATATTATTGCCTTCCCAGGGCTTTTGCCCTGGGCTACAACATGACGCCCTCTGCAAGGGCTAAAAATAGAATTCCACATGGAGCCTCCGCAGGATGGCGAAATATTGTAGCCCATTGGCGTCAGCCATGGGACAGTATGGGTAAAATATATCCAGAGTCCCCGCAGGGAGGCGACATCATAACAACCTTTGCGGGCTTGCGTACTATTGCTTCTGCTACAGTTTTCAGCACCTCTAGGAAATTGCAGGCTGATTATCCGCCTTATCTATAGTATATGGACAATAGAATAAAATGAGCCTGCCCAGCTCTGTGCCTTAGTGTCTCCGTGGTTGAGACCTGGATTTCATGCGTTCAGACTCTTCCGGATATAGGCGAGGTCGGAGGAGGACTGGGCATCCATGCGGTAGGCCCGCGGGGTCCGGCCGTTGTTCATCTTCCGGAAAATCCTGAAGAAGTACGCCGGATCCCTGAAACCGCATTCAGCCGCGACCGTCGACGTCTTGAGATAGGATTCCTTGAGCAGATGCCTCGCATGATCGATACGTCTTTCGGTGAGCAGTTCGACAAAGCTCTTGCTGAAGTTCTTCCGCAGGATCTGGCAGACCCTGGACTCGCTGAGCCCGAGGAACGAGGCCAGATCAGATATCTTCAGCTTCCTGCGGAATTCGCGGTCGATGAAATATTGTATCCTCTTCACAGGATCCGTCTCCGCAAGATCCATCCTCGACGAGATGATCTCATACTCTATGTGGCGAGCCAGGAGCCCGCCGAGGTTCAGCAGGTCCTGGAATTCATCCGAGTCCAGCACATGAAGATTCCTCCTCAGTTCTGCGGCTTCCTTTGAAACAGGAGAGACTGGGTCCTGCCTGATTATGGATTTCATCTCCCTTGACGGGATTTTTCCATACAGGAACGGCCCGACGAACATTGTGGCCGACACCCTCGAACCGGAGAACAGCGGAAAAGCCGCCTCAAGCACGCCCATGTGGCAGATCTTCAGAATCGGTTCCCTTGAAACGGTGAGTTTGGAGCGGATCTTCTTCGACTCCCAGTCCTTGCATAGCTCATTGTTCTTTCTGTTCTTCTTCACCAGATCGCAGAAGGGGTTTATGTGCATGCCAGGCAGCGAGGCGTTGTGTCCTCGTATCTTCCCCTCGTAGTCGTGGAAGCAGACATGACAGGAGAATTTCTTCTCGAAGGAGCCTATTATCTCGGCCAATGTGCCAATTTTCAGGTATTTATACATAATAATTGCTGGATAATACACTTTTAATATCCTTTTTCAAGATTCTATTGGAGGTATGAAAAACAAAAACCATGTTGAAAGGAACATATGAAAACTGATTTTCCGGCTTATGACGTTGTAGTGTGCGGCGGAGGATTTGCAGGACTCGGCGCGGCCTTCGCGCTTTCCAGGAAGAAACTGAAGGTCCTCGTGCTGGAACCCTCCCCTTCAATCGGCGGAGAGATCACACGATCATACAGCCTAAATATCTCATCCGGGATCTCCACCCTGGCCGACGAACTCTGCGCAAAGATTGACAGGGCGGGAGGGAAAAAAGGCGACCGCATAGATGCCGTTGTCGCGGAACTCTGCCTGCTGAAAATGGCGGAAGGAAAGTTCGACATCCTGCTTTACTGCCAGCCTACGGGAATAATCAAGGACGGGGAGAAGACTCTTGGAATAGTCGTGTCAGGAAAATCCGGACAGTTCGCCGTACAGGCAAGGGCTCTTGTCGACGCCACCGGAAACTATCTCCTATTCAAATACGCCGGTGTTGAAGTTCCCGGGCCGGTCAAGGTCTCGCGCATCTACTCCATTTTCATCAATGGAATAGAAAACAGGGATTCTCTCCCCGGCAAGTTCAAATGCGGAAAGAGCCAGATCATGATCAGGAACAGCATATGGGACGGTGAGTGCTCGTTCGAA
>CAZDNQ010000072.1:0-13219 GCA_964506605.1 uncultured Victivallis sp.
CCATGACATCTATGCGTTCCTTGATCCCCTCACGTCCAACGATCTGGACACCCAGAATTCTACCTTCCGGACTGAAAAGCATTTTCAAATGCATCTGTTTCGCGTCGGGATAATAGGTTGCATGTGAAAAAGGATTGAGATACACTTTGAGATAAGGGATTTTCTCCTTCCGCAGTATTTTCTCGCTGGGCCCTGCGTTGGCTACGGTAAGATCGAAAACCTTGCAGATAGAAGATCCTATAGCCCCCTTGAACTCCGCCTTGCCGCCCAGAGCGTTGCATGCGGCTATACGCCCCTGCCGGTTTGCCGGACCTGCCAACGGAATCTGAGAAGGCCTGTTGATTACCGTTTCCATCACCTCTATTACATCCCCGACCGCATAGATATCCGGATCAGATGTCTCCAAATGCTCATTCACGACAATTCCCTGCTTGTCGCCCAGGGCAAGTCCTGCTGCTGCCGCCAGCTCTGAATTGGGTCTTATACCAGCAGCGACAATCACAATGTCTGTTTTAACTGTTTCACCATTGCTCAGCTCGACAAGCAATTCTGCCTTCTCATCATTCTTTCCAATTGATTGCCTGCCAATCCTGACGACTGTAGTATTGAAATGGATTTTCACCCCGTGCTTTACAAGGCAATCCGCGAGAGGACTCGCCATTTCGGGATCAATTACGCTCATCAACTGTCCGGATCTCTGCACAAGGACTGTTTCAATCTTCTGGTGCCGGAAATTCTCGGCCATTTCCAATCCTATGTATCCGCCACCGACAATCAGCGCTCTTTTAATCCCGTCGTTGACCCGGTCCTTGACATCTGTCATGTCAGACATGTTCCACATCACCATCACATCAGTATCGTCAATTCCGGGGATGTCCGGCTTTTTTGGGCTTGACCCAGTCGCGATTATCAACTTGTCATAGCTTTCCCTGTAGCTCTCCCCAGTACGCCGGTTCAATACTGTAACTGTTTTTGCCGCTGGCTCTATTGCTGTTATCTCCTGAGCTGTCCGGACATCGACATTTGTCCTTGCCCTGAACCGTTCCGGAGACATTACCACAAGCTCTTCCCTTTTCTTAATGACTCCACCCACATGATAAGGCAGCCCGCAATTCGCGAATGAAATATGCTCGCCCCTCTCAAACATGATTATCTGCGCATGTTCATCCAGCCGCCGGGCTCTCGCCGCCGCGCTGGCTCCTCCTGCAACCCCTCCAATAATGACAAGTTTCACTTATGTCCTCCTGGATGTTTTTGTTTTACATATCCATTGTTATTATGCCAGCATGTTGCTGGCGTTCCATAAATATTCATTTACCTAATCAAAATCAACCTCAGAATCCCACCGGCTACAAGAGCCGTTGAAACCATTATCGCCGCGGACTTCAGCATATCTTTTACGCCCAATTCCTTAAGCAGGACTGCGAATGTCGCAATGCATGGGAAATATAGGGCAAGGACAGTTACTGCAATAGTCAGCTGTTCCGGACTCAGACCAAGAGGAACCAGCATTCCTACGGCGAGATCCTTTCGCAGGAATCCCGCCAGCAAGGCAGGAACCGCCTCGCCGGGAAGGCCAAACCATATTCTCATGAATGGCGCAACATGGATGGCTACATAATGAATTACGCCCAGGGCGTTCAGAATATTCACAGCCAGAACTCCGAGGAAAAGAAATGGCACCGCTTCTGCCAGAAACCAACGGACGCGCATCCAGGTCTTTTTTGCAATTGCCACCATGCACGGCCTTCTGTAAGGAGGAATGTCGAGAAAGATCTCCATGGACTCCCCGCGCGCCATCCTGTTGAGAAGCAGGCCTAGAATAATAAATACCAGCACCAAGGTTCCAAATACCAGCAGGATGAAACGTGCGCCAAAATGCCCGAGAACCCCGAAGATCATGGCAGTCTGCGCCATACATGGTACGGAGACGCTAACAAGCGTTATGGCAATGAAACGCTGTTTCCGAGTATCAAGTCCGCGTGCAGACAACACCCCTGGCACATTGCAGCCAAGTCCGAGCAGGACGGGTATGACTCCATGTCCGTGCATGCCCAGACGGTGGAAAACATTGTCCGTAACCGTTGCAAGCCTTGGCAGATAACCAGTGTCTTCAAGAAGAGCCAGGGCGAAATAAAATGCGATGATATAGGGAAGCACCATGCCGATAGGTACAAACAGGCCGGTTGTCAGCATCCCCATGGATTGGAGATAGTCCACTTTCCCGTCAATCAAGGTTCCGATCAGGACGTCATGCATGAATCCTGCCCCAATCCAGCCACTCAATTTCGTTATCGGATCCAGATACAGTTTAAAGAGAGGCTCAATTCCATACCGTATTAATCCCTCTCCGATAAATCTGACCATCCAGAATAGCGCAAACAGTATGATTGCTGCCGCAAAGATACCGGTGACCGGTTTCACCGTGGCATCCGCTAGGCGATCCCGGAATGTGTGATGCCGGTGTGCTATCGTCTGGACTTTTCTGACAATATGCCCGACCTTTATCCATGCCTGATCCTCTCCGCAATGTTCTGTCCGATTCGGAATCTGCGGCTCGCCAAGCCGATCAGTAAGCTCTTTGATTCCTTCCCCTGTGATGGCGACCGTCGGAACAACGGGGACTTGGAGAAGCCTTTCAAGTTCGCGGACATCTATGTTGATGCCATGGTGCTGCGCCTCATCCCACATGTTAAGTGCAATTATGAGCGGTTTCCTCTTTTCCAGAAGTTCAACAGTCAGGAGAAGGCAACGTTCGAGGCTCGTGGCATCGACTACGTTCACGACCAGATCCGCCCTGCCCATCAATGACACGGCCACCTCTTCGGCCTTGTTGGCCGCTTCGAGCGAGTAAGTCCCGGGTGCGTCAAGGATTTCCACGGCTTCTCCGTGTAGCATCATCCTTCCTTTGAGATAGTCGACCGTAGTGCCGGGATAGTTCGAAGTTATCACGTCCACACCGGTCAGGCGGGAGAAAAGAACGCTCTTCCCCACATTCGGATCACCTATCAGGACTATTGTTTTCATGATATCCGCATGACTTTAATCTTCTGGGCCATGCCCCTTCCTATGGTGACCTGCCGATGCTCGACTTCCAAAACCAGGGGCCCCGACAGCGGATGTTTTGCTACCATGCGGACCTTCTTGCCTTCAGTGATGCCGAAGCCCCTCAGACGATTTTGAAAAATGCAGCCGCCGTGCAGTGTTGCTATGGTTGCAGTTTCGCCAGGCGCCAGTTGTGATATTAAAATTTCATTCATAGCGTAAAACCAATCATATTACATCTTTCATTGTCTTGTTTCATATGGAATTCGCATACTCGACTTCCATGAATTTCGCCCTTGCACGTGCAACGACCCGTCCGTCCTGAATCATTTCTGATTCCATTACGTGCAAAGGCGGAGATGATTTCTTAACTCTCGCCCTTACAACGATTTCATGGTCGACTAAGACAGGAAAAACAAAACGAACAGTCAGCTTGCCGGTGACCGCAGTCCTGCCGGAGGAAAACAAGCAGTTTGTCATTGCACCATCGAGGATGGAGGAAATCACGCCGCCATGCAATAATCCATTATATCCCTGAAATTTCCTGCTGCAGAGAAACCGACACTCGACTCCTCCGTCTTCGCAGACCTGGAAAGACAAATTCAGCCCCTGTCCATTGCTCTTCCCGCACACAATGCAGTTAGGATGAAGAACTCTCTGCCGTGAAATCATTTCTTTAATTGCTGTTTCCATATCGGCACATTACTCTGCATTGTCCTTCGACACCACTGCGTCATCCCGGTCCGACAGGGCCAGGATTGGTTCAATCGCCCGCTCAAATGCATTAGCTGTTTCTGTTTTGCTATGGTAATAGATGAAAGGGTTGCCGGAATCGCAGGCCTCCCCTATCGCCGGGTCAATCGGTATGCGTCCAAGGAACGGGACTCCCATTTCTTTTGCCATCCTTTCGCCGCCGCCAGTCTTGAATATTTGAGTGAGCTCACCGCACTTGGGGCACACAAATCCGCTCATGTTCTCCACAACTCCAAGAACTGGAATTTTCAACTGCCTGCAGAAGTTTACGGACTTCCGCACATCGGCAACCGCAACATCCTGTGGTGTAGTCACGACAACGGCGCCATCGGGATTTTTCAGCAACTGGCAGACGGACAAGGGTTCGTCCCCGGTACCTGGAGGCGAATCAATCACAAGATAATCAAGGTCGCCCCATTCCACATCGGTGAGGAACTGTTTTATAACACCCGCCTTCATGGGGCCTCTCCATATCACCGCATCATCCCTGTCCTTAAGGAGGAACCCTATGGAAACAACTTTCACCTCCCCTTTTTTTACAGGATGTATGACGCCGTCCGCTACATTTATCCTTGAAGAATCCAGTTGCAGCATTTTTGGAACACTCGGCCCATGTATGTCAACATCCAGCAGGCCTACTTTCTTTCCCGAGAGTGAAAGGGAGATTGCGAGATTCACTGCAACCGTGCTTTTACCGACACCGCCTTTTCCGGAGAGGACGATTATCTTGTGTTTTATCTTGTGCATTCGATCATCCAGCTTTTGCTGTTCTAGGAATGCGTCCAGGCTGTCATCTGTACCGGAACATCCCTGGCTTTTTTTTGCAGCGGAACAGGAGTTCGCAATAGCCTCCTGATTTTTTCCATCGTTTTTCATCTTGAATCCTTTCTTGTCAAATACCGTTACTTGAAATATGCACAACCATGCTGCCGACAGGTTCCCCGATATGCCTGGCTATCACCGGGCACTTTACCGTCAGCAAAAAGCAAATTCTTTTTCCGCAGCCGGACAGTGTTTCATAGTTTCCCTGTCCTTTCGAAATAACCATGTCCGCCCGTTTAAAACAGGATTTGAATTCCGGAGACGTATCATCGAGGATCGTTCCAGGCGCGTCAGAACCGTTGCTGATGACATGTGCAATTTCAGGGATACCCGCCTGTTCTGCATCCTGCCTGGTTGCGTCATTGATAACCGGGCCGCCCCGTACCGCAACTGTGATTTTCTTCGAGGGCAGCATTTCAATCAGCAATCTGTCGAAATAAATCTCGCCTGCGTTGTCCGCGAGATAGAGGATATTATCCGCGCGTTCCGCCTCATGAAACAAGCTTTCTGCATTTCCCCGGAGCTTTTGGGCGAGAATCCTATCCAAGTGCCGAGGCAGTTCTTCCGCGGAAATCTGGGTCTTGGCTCCAGAATCGAGGAGATTGCCAGCTATCGCAAGGCGAACCGCAAGTTCGTGCGGGTTTTTCGATTTCTTAATCATCTCGCGCATCCCCGGCATCAGTCCTGCGGCAATACGGTTCATTTCATGCTTGATTGAACTGTAGGGATCCTTATTGGCCGTCGTCTCACGTATTATCCTGTGCAGTCGCTGCGCCATCGCTGGCGGAGTCCCAGTCCATTCAGATGAGGATATCTCCACGAGCAGGCGCCGCATCAGGTCTTCCCTGTGCTTGTCATCCCTGACAATCATTGCAAGCGCCTCTGCCGACTGGCGTACGAAACATGGTATGCACTCGTATTCTGTCTTCATTGTTTATTCTTCAACTTTCCACTCGCGGTGCTTCCGCTGATTTTACAGAGAGCCTGCCTGATGTCTTCTATTATAAGATTCGGATCCTCTATTCCTACGGACAGCCGCACCGTATTTTTATTGACTCCGAAAGTAGTGCGCCGCTCGGGAGGCAGGTATAGCATGGTGGTAAGAAAAGGAATGCATATCAGGGATTCAGTGCAGCCTAGGCTTACCGCATGATAAATCAGCTTCAAGGACGAGATAAAGCTCTTCGCGTCATTTTCATTTCCGCCGACATCGAACGACAGCAGCCCTCCGAATCCTCCATGCATCTGCTGTTTTGCGATTTTATGACCGGGATGATCTTCCAGTCCAGGATAGGAAAGCCGGCTGACACGCGGTTGCGCCTGCAGGAATCTGGCCACCTTGATGGCGTTCTCGGCCATACGTCCGGCCCTAAGGGGGAAAGTCTTCAATCCGCGTTCAAGTAGTGATGCGGAATAGGCGTCCAAAGTACACCCTATGGCCTGCCTTGTAAACCATAGCCGGGCATAGTCCTGCTTCGACCCCGCTACAGCTCCGGCCATGAGATCGTTGTGTCCGCCCAGGGCCTTGGTAGCGCTATGTACCACCAGATGCGCACCGAGTTTCAGAGGGTTCTGATGGAAAGGAGTGGCAAATGTGTTGTCGACTACGAGAAGAGCCCCTACTTTATCGACTGCGCGCCTGGCCGCAGAAATGTCAATAACCTTACAGAGGGGGTTGCTCGGTGTCTCCAGAAAAACCATGGCTGTGTTGGATTTGATGCAATCCTCGAGACGGGAACTCTGGTCCGCATCCAGCCAGGTAACTTCGACTCCCATCCTTTCAAGGATAAGCGAGACCTTGTAGTTCGCGCCGTATATGTCATTGAAAAGGATTAAATGATCCCCTGTTTTCAAATATGTGAGATAGACCAATGTGCAGGCCGCCATCCCTGACGTACAGACAATGCAGTCCTCTGCGAATTCCATCTGTGCAATCTTCTTCTCCACTGCACGGACTGTGGGATTGTCATCACGGTGATAGGTATAACCATCTATTTCACCGTCGGTGATTTTGCGCAGGACTTCGAAATCACGGTATTCATAGTTTACGGCATGTACGATTGGCGTGACCATCGGACGGTTGCCATATGGAGTCAATGGATCAGACATGGACATTCCTCCTTGATTTACAGACATATCGGTTTGCATGGGCACAGGATTCACATTTCATTTTTTGCCACAGGCGGCTGGGATGCCTTCATCGCAGGCCTGCACTTCCTCATCAGCCTGGCGGCATCGCGTAAAAGGCGTTCAGTAGTATTCCAGCTTACGCACTCGTCAGTTATTGAAACACCATATCGCAGCTTGGCAGGGTATTCAGCGGTTTTCTGACCGCCCTCAAAAAGATTGCTCTCCAGAAGCATTCCGATTATGGATCCGTTCCCGTCTAGGCGCTGGCTGAGCACATTGTTCCATACTCTCTCCTGTTCTTCATACCTTTTCCCGGAATTGCCATGGCTGCAGTCCACCATCACCGCCGGCTTGAGACCGCTGTCCGACATCCTCTTGCACGCCTCACGTACCCATCTGGCACCATAATTGGGGCCGCTGCTGGAACCTCTCAATATGACATGTCCACTCATGTTTCCCCTGGTCCGGACAATTGCGACATGCCCTTTATCGTCAATTCCTAGGAAACTGTGCGGATGCCGCGCCGACGCCATCGCATCCACGGCCACCTGGATGTTCCCGTCGGTGCTGTTCTTGAATCCTACCGGCATGGAAAGTCCGCTGGCCATCTGGCGATGTATCTGGGATTCGGTGGTTCGCGCACCAATTGCCGCCCATGATATCAGGTCTGCCGTATATTGGGGCACAAAGGGATCCAGCATTTCAGCGGCGGCTGGAACCCCCATGGAACTGATTTTCAACAGCAGGTTCCTAGCAGCGCGCAATCCATAGGCTATTTCGGACGACCCGTCCATCCTCGGATCAGAGATCATCCCCTTCCAACCGACAACAGTGCGAGGTTTCTCGAAATATACCCTCATCAGAATCATGAGGTCGTCTGCGAGCTCATCGCGCAGCCTGGCAAGACGCCCTGCATATTCCAGCGCCTCCGCAGGATCATGTATTGAGCAGGGGCCAGTTACAACTATCATCCGATGATCATTGCCGGCAATGATATCACCAATCTCCATGCGTGCCTTGGCCACACATTCCAATACATCTGGGGATGCCGCGAGTTTGTTTTTCAAAGTCCTTGGCGTTATCAGCGGTATAAATTCAACAAGGTTCAAGTTCTCCGTGCGTATCTCAGGCTTGCCTTGGGTGACGACTCCTCCAGCCGATGGATATGCGGGAGTCATTTTATCCACCATTTTGGTGGTTCTTCTGCGGGCTTTTTCAACGCTGCCCAGTTTCATTCCTACAGATTTTGCTTTCATTATATCAATTCTCCTTTTCTTTTTTTATGTATGCGCCAGTCTTCTCGAACAAAAGAGGGAATACTATGTCACTTGTACAGCACGGAATCCATACGGCGAGGAAAAGGAATCCGGCGATGGCGACAATTACCAGCGGCCCCGGTGTTCCTCCCATCGCCATTGTGATATGGAAAAGGGATGCCCATGTGCTGACAAGTACATGACCGGCATGGAAAAACTTCGTTCGTGGACGCCAGGCGCCGAGACAGATGCCAGCCAGGGCCAGTGGGTTCACCAGCCACCATTTTTCAATGAATCCAAAATGCAGCCCGCGATTGGGCATGTCCAGGAGCCACTCCCCGATAAATGGTATGATGCAGTCGCTCAATGTAGCAATACCAACGGATCCGACCCAGCCAATCCAGAGGATATTCCAGACACCCCGTCCGCCATGGAGCCGATACATTGCCGTGGTCACCAATGCGCTCAAAATGACATGTGAAGGATGCATCACCCAGAACAGTTTTGTGGAAACTGAAGCCGGAGTATTCAAGCCAATCATGACAAGGACAATCAATACTCCGGACAAAGTTCCCGTCGCCGTGAATGGGACGTGCGCCCGCAGTTCCTTCAGTATCAGTTTATTGTTTACGTTCATGGAAATTCCTATATGTTTATCATGGCGAAAGCAGATAATCAGCTATTGCACGATACAGGGTGCTGACTGCGAGAATCGCACAGTGTCGGCCATCCTCAGACAAGTCATCCTGCGAATCAATTATTTCCTTGGGATTGATGGACAAGGCGTCCATGACAGTCCTCCCCTTGGCCCTGCTGGCGACAGCATCACCGCACGCCAACGTGTCTTCGCAACCTTCCGTATAATAGCGGATATCTTCTATCACATTGTCGCGGATCACAAGATAGAATTCCATCTCATCCCCGCAAATGCCCTTCAAAGCTGCGGATGCCGTGGACTCGTTCATCCTGCCAAATAAATTTTCATCAAAATGCTTTTTCATCCATTTTTCCTTTAAGAAAAAAATAAAACTGCTTAGCAAGGATTTTTCTGTTTCGATTTCCGGCCATAAGGTGTTATGTCCAAAAGCAACGCTCCATCAAGCACGTCAAGCTCTCCAAGTCTCAGGACATCGCCTTTCCTGCGAATCAGACGAACCTTACAGAAACCTATGCTATCAGCCCGGAATTGGTTGCGAACAACGGAAACTCCACGCTTCAAATCTTTAAGAGACGGAGTGGCGACTGGTCTTGAAAACCCCAGACATTTGAACGTATAAGAGATAAGAACGTGTGAGTAACAGTCCAGACCTTTGATTTTATTTTTGAATTCCGGGAAAATCTCTGCATATCCTATACACCCTCCCTTGTTCATGGGTCTAATGGGTATATTGTCCAGAACTCCGTGTTTGCTTCTAATTATTCCAATGCCTTTAAAGAGCTTTTTACAAACCTTCATTGCCATCATATCCTTTTGGTTTCTTATTTGTGGTTGTGTTGCCTCTCGATATTGCATATATCACTTCATGTTCACGTTATGATTAATTCTTTTTTGATTTTACAGCTGTATAGAATGCTCCTGCACCTCCACCATCCGAGCTAATAACGCCTTTCCGTAAAAGTTTCCCAATATATTTCGACACCTCGTTGAGATGCATGTCGAAAGCCTCCGCAATCTGAACTGTCGTACAGGGCCGCCTTCGGAGCATTTCAATGATATCAATCTCATTGATCTCTATGATAGGGCAATTTGAGCTAAACTCCGATATGACTTCGGCTGGAGGCTCGAACAGTCTGGAGAGTTCAACCATCTTATCTTCCGAAATGGCAACAGCTATTTCTTCGCATGGCGGTCGGACAGAGGTGTTGAGCTGTGTCTTATCTGGCTTTATCTGCTTGGTGAGTTCTGCAATGCGGCGTACATTTTCAATATCGGAGTTGATTCCTTCCACCAGGAAAACCTCAATCCAAAGACTCCTTTTGAAATCCCTACGGAACGCATACGTACCATTGACAAGCCTGCTGAAGGTCGCACCTTCACAAGGTCTATGGAGGCGTGCAAATGATTCCTGATCATACGCGCTCATAGTGATCTTTACAACATCGGCCTTGGCTGCCGCCTCCCTGACTTTCGGAGAGAACAGAGTGGTCCCGTTGCTGAGAAGCGCTACAGGAATATCTGAATTTGCATGTATGAAATCAATCAATTCTCCGAATCCGCTGTGCAAAGTAGGCTCACCGGAACCGGCAAGCGTAATATAATCCGCCGTAGCACCTTCATGTATCCAGTCCCCAATTTCGACCAACACATCTTTTAAAGGCACATATTCACGCCTTTCTAGTGTCTTTACTGTAGTATGACCCAACTGGCAGAAGACGCAGTCCAGGCTACAGGTTTTGAAAGGTGTGAGATCAATACCCAGCGACCTCCCGAAGCGCCGCGACGGAACCGGACCGAAAAGATATTTGCATTGCCGTTTCATCCCATCATCTCCTTCCTGGACATCACCCCAAGCACGGGTGACAGCGGCACGCCGTGCGAATGGTCAATGTCCTGCTGAATTGCCAGGGACAGCATACCTTCCACGCTAAATCCCATATTGGATTTTGGAATTTTAAAAATATCTTCAAGTATGAAGGAGTATATGTCCTCGATTGATTTTATCCCCCCATCCCGAGGCAGGGGATGTCCATAAACAAATAATGGAACTGGATTTTTTGTATGTTTCTTTGTGCTTATATCTTCGCAGTTCCCATGGTCTCCCGTGAGGATGACCGTGGTATTTTCCGTTATTGAATCAATGAGCTCGCAGACAAAAGCGCTTAGGTTTCCAAGCACTTCCTTTAGAACCGTTAAATCAGGCTTGTGTCCTGCCCTATCAGTAAGAAAATATTCAAAGAGGGTAAAATCATAATCATTTGATATGCTCAACAGATCTGCCGCCGCCTGCTCCGGAGAAATTTCCCGAATAGACCCGCTGTTTTTAATTGCTTTCCTCGTCAGATCATGATATACGGCCTTGCCTGCCAGGAGATCTTCAATGCCCCTGACACTGCCTATGGAGGATTCAACCATTGTCGTCGTAACTGATTTAAGACGCAATCTCTCAAGTTCTTCAAGGGTGTACTGGACATATGCATTTGCGAATGTGACCTTTTTGCCCTTCTCCATCAGATTGGAAAACAGGTTCTGGCTGCATATTATCTCCCTGAGTCTGGGACCTGGAAAACCCTGCATGTGCATTCCCATGATTTTCGCGGCATTGAATCCGGTGAAAAGCGCGGTTTGCCCAGTCGCGCTCTGGGGAATACCGTCAACTCCCATATCAGTTTTCACAGGAATGGAAAATTCTGACAGAAGCCCTACAAATCTACTGTCGCAGAAATCTGAATAGATGGAGTTCCTCCATCCATTTTCGGGGATTCCAAATCCATCTGCCATTATCATTATCACTTTCTTATCCATTATTCCGCCGAAATTAAACCTATCATTTCATGTTGATGCCTCCCCCCTCTACAATAATTTCGCACTCCCGCTATAGACTTCATCGACTTTCAGCGAAACCGCAGCATGCCCTGGGTGCTTCGGATCGTTCCATTTCTTCATGTCCTTGTATATCGGTCCTTCCCGATGATACTCCAGCTCACCCTTCACCTGGTATGCCTTGTTATCCTTCATAATGAACAGGATTGCACCTTTGCCACTACGCAATATGTTGCTCCTGGTCTTCTCAAAATAATTGTCGGCCACGACAAGCATGTCTTCAGAATACCTGCTTACACAGGTGGCATATATGATATTCGGTATGCCTTGGGCATCCACGGTGGCCAGAACAACCGGACCATTCCGACTGTCCCATGCCCTGATTATTTCTTCTGTTAAATTTGGCATATTAAATTCCTTTATTTTGGACATTTCTTCAGGACCATAAACCAGTCGAGGACTTTCGTATCCTTTTCGGGTTTCTCGACGCGCTCTTTCGCCGTTCCGCATGAGCCTGCAGGCGGAACTATGACATCGTCTCCGGGCCGCCAGTTTGCGGGAGTCGCAACCTTGTTTGAATCTGACATCTGCATTGCAACAAGTAGGCGCATGACTTCATCGACGTTCCTTCCGTTGCTAAGGGGGTAGTAGAGAATCGCCCTGACAACGGCGTTGGGATCTATCATGAATACCGCTCTAACCGCCTGCGTAGAACTAGCCGAAGGCTGGAGCATCCCGAAAGCTCTTGAGACCTCCATTGTAAGATCGCTTATGACAGGGAACGTCACTTCGACATTTTTCATTCCCTTGTATTCAATCTTCTCCTTGATAGTCCTGAGCCAAGCGATGTGGCTGTAAGTGCTGTCAATAGAAAGTCCCAGCAGCTTGCAATTGAGTTTTTCAAACTCGGGCATCATGGAGGCGAAAGTCATGAATTCCGTTGTGCACACCGGCGTGAAATCCGCCGGATGTGAAAAGAAAATCACCCATTTACCCTTGAAGTCGTTTGGAAAACTGATTTTTCCCTGAGTAGTTTCAGCTTCAAATGAAGGTGCTTTTTCACCTATTAGCGGAAACCTCGGTATGTTTTGTTCCATGTCTTGTCCCTCCAGAGTTAAAGGATGCCAAAACGCTTAAGTATTGGCATC
The DNA here is from genome assembly GCA_964506605.1 of uncultured Victivallis sp. Taxonomy (GTDB): domain Bacteria; phylum Verrucomicrobiota; class Lentisphaeria; order Victivallales; family GWF2-50-93; genus GWF2-50-93. The sequence goes on from CAZDNQ010000072.1 coordinate 12,636, forward strand.
CTTTTTTTATTATTTACTTGCCTTCTCGATTTCCTCGAGCCTTTTTTTGGCTGATTCAAGTTCTGACTCAAGGCTTTTCGCATAGCTCTTTAGTGACTGTTTCTCCAATTCCGGATCCGGATCCTGATATGAAGCCGGCACCACTCCTGTTCGCATCCATCCCGGAAGTCCGGTGGCGTGGAACATGTTCCTTCGTCCAAGACCGCCTTGCTGGCCCCCCATTCCTCTTCCTCGTCCGAATCCCATTCCGCATCCGCGTCCAAACGCAGAGTTCATGCACCCGGCAACATTGTTTCCCGCGCAAAATCCGGCTGCGCGGCCTGTCATGGGGCCCATTCCCATAGGACCAGTTCCATTTCCTCTTGGCATTGTAGATTCTCCTTTTTCTATTTGTAATTTCTATTTACCTTAACATCCGCCCGCTCGACTACGACCACCGCGACCTCGGCCTTGCCCTTTACCAGTTCCCCCCGATGGGCTTTTCCGCTTCCCAGTGCCGCAAGTACCGAGCTTACGCCCTGTTCCCGCACCTTTCCCCTTAGGTCCAGTTCCGTCTCTTCTTGGCATAACGCACCTCCTTTTTA
>CAZDNQ010000073.1:0-13083 GCA_964506605.1 uncultured Victivallis sp.
TACTGGAGCAACAAGGCGACCGGACTCGTGAACGATGTTCCCGGCGAGATAATGCTGAGTCCCGACATGTGGGGCAGGCTCAAATTCGAGGAGGGGAAGTAGGACGGGTTTCAACCCGTCAGCGAATTAGGACAACCGTCGGGTTGAAACCCGACATACTTTGGAGAGAACATGATAATTCATAGACTGATTATGTATTGCGTTTTGTTTGCGATCTTCGCATCCGCAGACTGTGCAGGCGAGACGATAAGCTTCGAAGGAGTCATCGGGAATTCCGGAGAGAAGGGCGACACCATCGTCACCACCTCTAAGAATGGGAATCCCCGTGATACTCTCGGCTGTGTCGTCGACCGCAGCGGTACGATCTGGGCATCGGCAGGTACCGGCAAGCTCAACCGCTACAGCCTCGACGGACGTCTGCTCGCAAGCTTCAAAGTGCCTGCTGCAAACAACAAGAGCATGATGACGATCGTCAACGATACGATAGTGATCCTGGCTGACAAGGATGGGAAGCTATTCAGGCTCGAAGTGAGCGCGGAGCCCGGCTCCGCCGCCGTTCCTATGAATATGAAGAACGTATCGGAAATAAGCTTTGGCTCGAAAGACGGGAAGATGGCATATGTCACAGAGGACAACCAGCTTTTCCAGCTTGATGTGAAGTCCGGCGAAGGCAAGCAGCTGGGGGCGACAGGCGAGGGGCGCTGCAATGGAGTCGAGATGCTGCCTGACGGAAAGATATTCGTGAATATGGACGGCAAGATGTACGCGTTCGAGAACGGCAGGATATTAAACGAGAAGAAAGGACCTGCTGCTCCTGGAAGCAGGCCGCAGTATCTTGACGGATTCTGGTACGGACACGTATGGCACGGTACCATCAAGAAGTTCCAGAAGGACTTCGAGAGCACGCCCGGAGTTGTCTACGGCGGTGGAAGCGGCTCATTCATCGGCAAGGTGCGATGCAACGAGGAGCTGTCATGCGGCAAGTCCCTGTGGAAGATCGGACAGAATCTTTTCGTCACCTCTGGAATAGGCGACATCGTATTCGTGCTTGAATGGGACGATGCGAAGAAGCAGTTCAGCGAAGTCCGCAGGATAGGCCCGCTCAGCTGGCATAGGAACGGAATAGCCATGGACGACGAGGGCGACGTTCTCGTCCGCAACGGGCGCTGGCGCTGGAACGACAGGCCCGATTCGCCGTTCAATGAGACGACAGGATTCAGGATAAACGGACAGCTTGCGCTGACTCCCGATAAAAATATCGTCGGTCCTGGGCTTGTCTATGACACGGCAATCGCCTGGGTGAGGGGAAAAATGGATGATGTAGGGGCCGTCCAGCAGCGCTGGATTGAGAAGGTGACTTTGCGCAAGGAAATATCAGGGACGACGGCATATTTATCAAAGGACAAGAAACGGTGCGTCCTGACAATAGATAAGAACGGCGAAGGCATTCTCTATTATGTTGATGGCAAATGGGAGCCCGTGGAGGGCAAGGATGTCAAGCTTGCGACCGCTCAGACGACCATGGACTGGAACAATCTTGCGATGGCTGACAATTCAACACTTATCGCCTCTGCCGACGGAAGCATCATAGAGTTTGCAGCCGACGGCGACAACTGGAAGGAAATTAAACGCTGGAACAGCTGGGGTGACAAGCCGGACCAGAAGTTTGGAAAGACATTATACATCTCCCTTAACAGGAATCTGTTATGGGTGTCGGATACCGACCGCCACCGCGTGCTCTGCTTCAAGAAGGACGGAAACGCTTTTCTTGCCCAGTTTGGCAGGACGGACAAGGCAGGGAACGGGATTGATGAGCTGTCGAGGCCGACAGGCATCAGCAGCAGCGGAAGCAAGGCCGCCATGATCGACTCTGACAACGAACGAGTCGTGAAGCTTTCGATAAAGTAGGTACGGCCTTCAGGCTGTACCATCCTCGTTTTTCGTCACTAAATTCCAAATATTTCACAGGCAAGAATGCCTGTGCTGCATCATGTCAATTCCGCAATACCTTGTATTTTCCACTACATACTTTACCTTATGCTCCAATCTACAAAAGGACTTCTGACACATATGAAAATATTGCTTACCGGGGCTGCGGGGAACTTAGGTTCGGCCGTATGCCGGAAACTGCATGAAGAGGGATTCGAGATAGTCGCTACAGACCAGAGCATGAACAAGGATCTTCCGGTCAGGCTGAAGGTGGCAGACCTGAGGGAGCGCATTGTCTGCTACAATCTCATGGAAGGCGTCGACGCGATCGTGCATCTCGCGGCGCATCCGAACGATGGATATCCCATAAAGCAGGAGCTTCTGAACGACAACACCTCAATCACCATGAACCTGCTTCACTGCGCCTTAGAGTCGGGCATAAAGAAGTTCCTGTTCTCAAGCTCCATACAGGCGATGGCTAGGAACAGGAGGATTGCAGATGACGGGACAGTTCCGCCGTCGACGCTGAAATATCTTCCTCTTGACGGGGAGCATCCGGCGGATCCGGACAACGTCTATGGGCTGAGCAAGCATCTCTGCGAGCAGATGCTGAAGTTCTATGCCGCGGAAAAAGGCATGTCATGCGTGGCGTTCCGCTTTCCGTTCCTCTTCAATCCGTCCTTCCTTAAATACTACAAGAGATACCGGCTGAGCTGGAAGACGTATCTGACCCACCAGGCGAACCTCGAAGAATGTTTTACTGCATTGTCGGTTGAGGATGCCGCATGCCTGATCGCCTCAACCCTCAAGAAGGATCTTGCAGGATACAGATGCTATTTTCCGGTAAGTCCGATTCCGGTTGCTGACGATGAGATCGGCGCACTCCTGGAAAAGTTCTACAAGGAAGTTCCGCTCAGGAAGCCTGCCGCAGAAATCAAATCATTTGTCGACATCTCCCGGATCACCGCCGATACCGGCTGGGTTCCAAAGGACAATGTCTACAAGATGATAAAGGATAATATAGATTCCTGATGGTGAGAAAAGCTGGACTTCGGCCAGGCGCCTGATATCTCAATGAATAGACAGCCTGAAGTTTGTACTCCAACGGCGATTGCTTGTAACAGTAGTTTTCCGTAATGTCGGCAATAAGCGCGAACTATATATCCATTTCCTTGAGTTTTGCATTAGTCCGTTTTTTCCTCTCTTCAGGCGATAGTTCTTCTTCAATAACAACAGCTGTACCATAGCAGAGGACCTCTGTGGCTGAGGACTGGCTGCCTACTTCGGATGACTCATATCTTAGACCAACCACAGCATTTGCACCTAATTCCCAGGCGTGCAGCATCATGCGTTCATAAGCCTGCTTTCTGGTCTGTTCACACATTTCGGTATATGCGCCGATTTGGCCTCCGATGATGTTTTTCAAGCCTCCCAGTATCCCTTGGGAGATTGTTGGAGATCTGACAATGATACCGCGGACAACTCCTTTGTATTCCTTAATCTTAAATCCTTCGAACGTAAAGGTTGTTGTGACTTGCATGTCCATTTGTTAAATCTCCTGGACGACTTTTTCAAATATTACTAAAAGACTGATTCCGATTTCGATATGGAACATGGATATCGTGTGGACAGATTTCTGGCTTGCCTACTTCTTCAGCGGCAGCCACTTCAGGACTTTCTGGATGTTGGTGTCCCAGTAGCCCCATTCATGTGAGCCCGGACCTTCCTCATACTGGAGCTTGTAGCATCCGAGTTTCCTCAGATGGTCGCGGAACCTGATATTGTCCTTGTAGAGGAAGTCTTCCGTACCGCAGCATTGGAACAAGATTGGTTTTGGCTGCCTGCTCTTTGCGAGTTTCGCGGAAATGCCGACGAGATCATTGTCGGTGCCGGAGATCTTCTTCCCGAAAATCACATTCATCTCATGGGATCTTTCAGGCCAGTTCTCGTAGAGGTGTGCGGCGTCGAGTGCGCCTGACAGGCTTGCGGCGGCCGCGAATCTTTCCGGCTGCCTCAGAGCAAGCTTGAAAGCGCCGTATCCACCCATTGAAAGTCCGGCGGCGAAGGTGTCCTCTCGCTTTTCGGATATCGGGAAGAACGAATGGACTATCCGTAGAAGTTCTTCGCTGATGAAGGTCCAATATTTGGCCCCGCACGCCATGTCCGTATAGTAGCTGCGGTTGACAGCCGGCATCACGACCGCGAGACCGAGTTCTGAAACGTATCTCTCAATGGAAGTCCTCCTGAGCCAGATCGTATGGTCGTCCGACATTCCGTGGAGCAGATAGAGGACTGGATGTTTCTTCTGCTTGACAACACCCTTCATGCCAATCTGCTTCTGCGTGTTCTGCGGAATGATGACTGTCATCGAACAGGACAGCCCGAGCGAATCAGAGAAAAAATCGCAGTTTATAAGCGCCATTTCAAGAGCTCCTTAATTAATCATTCTCCTGGTGCCTTGCCAGTCCCGCGGGCATCTCTTTTGATCTTCCTGGCTTCCTTGGCACCCTCGTCCTCTCCAGGTGCAAAATCATTATCACCGGCTTCCCTCTTTATCTCCCTGCCTTCAGCCAAATTTTCTTTTTCTTCAGGGGCGATATTCTTATCAAGTGCCTCACCCTTGATTTCCCTGCCTTCAACAAGGCCTTCCTTCTCACCGGGCGCCAGGTCGGCGTCGTCGGCCTCTCTTTTCATCAACGCGCCCTCGGCCTTGCCGTCTTTCTCGCCTGGAGCGGTCCCTCCGCCTATCTGATCCGGGGCGATCGGGGCAGGCGCCAGCTGGAGGTTGACATTTCCAGTTGTCTGTTCAGTATCGTTGTCCTGGTTGTTTGCATCCCTTTTCTGTTCAGCCCTTATAAGCGCCTTTTCGTAGGCTTCGGCTTTAACAGGATCGTACTTGTATTCTTTCTTGATTTCGTCAGGAAGATCCTTGAAGTTGACCGGCTTCATCACTGTCAGCTTGGGATCATCCTTGTCCTGGTAGGAAATGATGATTTCCCTGGGGTTGGAGTCGAAGATCTTTGCATCCTTGTAGGTTGTCCCGGAGAGCGTAGTTATGTCGCGGGAGTAGAGACTGGCCGCGATGGACACCGACATCAACAGGGCAAGATAGAACTTCATGGTTTTGCATTCCTCCTTGTTTATATGCACGAAAGTTAGCACTTGGCTTTGAAAAGTAAAATGCAAGAACATCGAAGTGCATGGATAATCGGCTGCATTCTGTCGGAATTGGCGGCAGATGACGAAACCTCTGAACTATCTGCAGCATCTCTCGTATTCGAGTGCGGCGAAACGGTCCGTCATTCCGGCGATGTAGTCGGCTATCGACCGTTCAAGGCCGACTTTTGCGATCCTCGCCTTGGCGAAGCGGCCCATCATCAGGGAGCTGTTCTTCTGGTATTTCCTGAAAAGGCTTCTCATCTTTTCAACGGCGTCCTCGTTGACCTTGTTTACGCTGTCGCAGAAATAGACGTTGCCGTACAGGAATTTCCTGAGGGCGAGCGTCTTCTTCTCGAATTCCGGCTCGAAGGCTATCACCCGGTGTCTCAGGTTCTGGGCGTCATCCGCCGATGCGAGTTTCGCAGCTTCGATCCGGGTGTCGGAGGTGAGTATCACGTTGCCGACCATCATGTCGATGAGACACCTTATCGTGAAGGCGCGGAGACGTTCCCTGCTGCCGCGCACAGTCCGTGACTTCGTCTTTTCCACGGCCATCTGCCAGATCTCGAGCTCCCCCAGCATCTCCTCGGTGATCAGTCCCGCGTCGAGCCCGTCGTCGACGTCATGTCCATAATACGTAAGGTCGTCTGCGACATCCGCGATCTGCGCTTCTATGAAAGGCATCGGAGGCAGTTTCCTTCCGTCGAGTTCCGCGCCTTTGCTGCGATGCTTTATGAGTCCGTTGCGTACCTCCCATGTGAGGTTCAGGCCGTCGAACTCGGGATACTTCTGCTCAAGTTCGTCAACGACCCTCAAAGCCTGCAGGTTGTGGTCGAATCCGCCGTGGTCCTTCATCAGCGCGTTCAGGGCGCGTTCGCCGGAATGCCCGAAAGGCGTGTGCCCGAGATCGTGGGCGAGCGCGATGGTCTCGGAGAGATCCTCGTTGAGGTAGAGGGCGCGTGCGATCGTCCTGCATATTGCGGCGACCTCGATGGTGTGCGTCAGGCGTGTGCGCAGATGGTCGCCGGTCCCGTTGAGGAAGACCTGCGTCTTGTATTCAAGCCTCCTGAACGAGCGGCTGTGCAGGATGCGGTCGCGGTCGCGCTGGAAGTCCGTCCTGAACGGGTGCGGCTCCTCCCTGTGCCTCCTTCCTTCGGTTGCAAGGTTGTGGATGGCATAGGGCGCGAGATCCCTGTCCTCGTTCATGTACTGGTCTGAGAGCTTGCGAATCATTTTTTAACTCTTAACAAATCCGAAAACCGTGTTATTGTATTTAAATATCTTTTAACACTAGCACCGGGCGGACGTATGGACAATGCCGACAAGGAAATTTTCCTGATGAAGCTTTCAGCAGGGCTGACCGTCGTGTTCGGCGTCGCAGGCCTTGCTGTGGCCCTGATGACGGACTCCATGTCGGTGCTCCTCGACGCTCTTTACGGCATCGTCGACATGTTGATCTCGATAGCCGCCATATTCGTAGTATTGAAGATACATTCGCCGCCCGACAGGAACTACCATTTCGGATATGCAAAGCTTGAGCCTCTTATGTCCGGTATAAACGGAACGCTCATAATCGCCCTCTGCATCTGCACCATCTTCACAAGCGTACAGGACATTGTCCATTCGGATCCTGTCTGCTATCCAGGGCTGATAGTCGGATACAGCCTTGTGTCTTTCATTGTCTGCCTGTTCTTTGCTGTCTATATGCGGACGTGCGGAAAAAGATGGAGGTCTGAGATAGTGGTTGTGGACAGCCATCTCTGGATGACGGAGGCGATCATCAGCGCGGCGATATGCGTTTCGTTCGGAATTGGCCTGCTGATGGCAAGGAAACCGGGCTGGGAGGAATACTCCTGCCTGGCTGATCCTGTCACATGCATACTGCTTTCGCTTTTCCTGCTGATACAGCCTCTGAGGATCATCTGGGGGAGTTTCCAGGACATGGTCGATGCCTGCCCTCCTGATGAGGTCAGGACGCGTATCCCCGGACTTGTTGACGGACTGCGCGGCGAATACAATTTCAAGTCGGTTGAATCGCTCCGGCTCCGCAAAGCGGGGCGACGTCTCTTCCTTACAATATGCTTCAACACCGCGGGTGAACTGAGCATCCGGGAGATGAGCAGCGTCAGGCAGGAAATCATTGACAGGATGAAGTCGGTCGAGCCTGAAGTGGACATGTGCATCCTTTTCAACAATGGAAAATCCTGAAGAGAATCCTGGAGATGCGGGATGTTTCAGCCTACTTGAACAGGTCGGGTGTGAGCCTGCGCGACTGGATCAGCATCTCCTCGTCGGAAATTGCGCTCATCCTGCCGTTCCTGTACTCATCATCGATCCAGAGCTTGATCGCCATGATCCCCGGATGGTCCTTGCGCAGGTCGGAAGCCGACTCGCCGAGGTTCGTGCGGAGCCAGTATGCGATGCCGGCGAGCCCGGACTTGTCTGTGATTGCGACTTTCGCAGGCCGCTTGAGCCAGCGCTCGGTGTCGAATATGTTATATATCTCCTCGTTCTTGGTCAGGCCGTCGGCATGTATTCCGGCGCGGGTCGTATTGAAGTCCGAACCGACAAACGGATAGTTCGGAGGAATATTGTAGCCGATCACCTTTGAGAAGTATTCCGCGGCATCGGATATCGCCGTCGGATCTATGCCGTCATGGATCCCCGTGAGCCCCATCCACTCGAAGACAAGGCCTTCGATCGGGGGGTTGCCGGTCCTTTCCCCGAATCCGAGGAATGTCCCGTTTGCCGCCGAGCATCCATAGAGCCACGCGGTCACGGCGTTCACAAGCACCTTGTGGAAGTCGTTGTGCCCATGCCATTCCAGCTGGGCGGGCTTGATATCTGTATTCTTGAGTATCGCATCGAGCATGGCAGGCACTCCGCGCGGAAGGCTGGCGTTGGGGTAGGGGAGCCCGTAGCCCATCGTGTCGCAGAGGCGTATCTTCACCTTCTTGCCGGAGCCCTTCGACATCTCCAGCAGCTCGTTGATCATCGGGATCACGAACCCGTAGATGTCGGCGCGGGTTACATCCTCCAGGTGGCACCTTGGCGTTATGTCGTTCTCAATCGCGGCGGCGGCGATCTCCTTGTATTCGTCGAGCGCCTGCCTGCGGTTCTTCTTCAGCTTGAGGAAAATATGGTAGTCGGAGCAGGATGTCAGTATCCCAGTCTCCTTTATGCCCATGCTCTTCACTATCTCGAAATCCTTCTTCACGGCGCGTATCCAGGCGGTAATCTCCGGGAACTTGAGTCCGAGATCCTGGCAGGCCCTGACAGCGGCCTTGTCGGAATCTGTATACAGGAAGAACTCAGTCTGGCGTATGAGGCCGCGCGTCCCGCTGATCCTGTTCATGAACTTGAATATTTCGACAATCTGTCCGACAGTATAAGGCGGACGCGCCTGCTGTCCGTCCCTGAAGGTGGTGTCGGTTATCCAGATGTCTTCGGGGATGGCGGGTGCGACGGGCTTGCCGTCGAACTTGGCCGACGGTATCCTGTCATAGGAGAATATCTCCCTCAGCAGGTTCGGTTCAGATGTGTTTACGAGTTCGTGTTTCATTTCCAGTCCGCTGTTTCCAGAACAGTATTTGTTTGTGTGTTTTCTCTACGGGAAAAAGTAAGTTAATGCAATGATCGGCATTTGCAAAGTCAATTGGGATTATCTATAATTGTTTTTTAACCCTAATTCCGAAGTTCACGAGTCGCGGCAACTGCAAGGAAACAAGACGAAGCTGTGGTAACCACTGCGAGTTGAGGCTGACGCCGCAGTTGCCGATGAATCGTGAACTCCCTTTGGGTTTTGAAAGAGATGAACTGTTTTGTGCAAAAGGAATTTTTCAATTTGAACTCATATTTCAGGCTCTCATCTCTTTCAAAATCGGGATTAGGGTTTAAAGGGCAATGGTAAAAGGGGGCGGCAATGCGGACACCGGTTGAGAAATTCAGGAAGATCCTCTTCTGGTTTTTCCTGATGTTTGCGCTGATGCTCCTCGGGACCGTCTTCATCACCGATGAGCAGTGGCTTTCCGAGACCACCTTGTCCATCTGCCTGCATTTTTCAATTGCCGTCCTCTGGATCTCGATACTGATTCTGCCGCCCATGTTCATTTTCCCCAGGACCAGGATGCTTGCCGCATGCATCACGGAATTCGACTCCTTCGTGTTCGGGCTCACACTCTGGTTCATGGGAGTCAAGCTCACCTATGCCATCGTCGGCCCGCTCATGGTGCTCCTCGGGCTCCTGGCTTTCGGGATAGGCTGCATCCCGTTCGCGTTTTTCCTGACATGGTACGTGAACAGGTGGGTGGACCTCCAGCTGCTTTCTGTCATGCTCGTCCTCTGCCTCCTCTGCCGGACGATATCATATCTGTACTTCATGAACAAGTCCAGGAGGGAGCAGGAGGAGGCGAAATCCGGAAGGTTCATGTGATGGTGTCCGGGCATATGGCAAAATATCCTTTTCGAGTGTAGACTATGCATTAAATCCAGCAAGGAGGCGGACATGTACAGGCTTACCCGGATCATTGCAGTTCTCATCCTCTTTCTCATTTCCTCCAGATATCTGATGGCGCAGGACGCCCAGCCTGCGGCGGCGGCGGCCCCGGCTGCTGAGCCGAAGAAAAAGTTCACACAGACGCAGCTTGAACAGCTCGTGGCGCCGATCGCACTATATCCGGACGGCCTGCTTGCCCAGGTACTGGTCGCATCGACTTATCCCGTGGATGTCGTCGAAGCCGCAAGATGGATCAAGCACAATCCCGAACTCCAGCCGGACGACATCAAGGTTGAAATGCAGGACAAACGCTGGGATCCGAGTGTCAATGGCATTGCTTTCTTCCCCCAGCTGCTGGCAAAGATGAACGACAATCTCGACTAGACCAAGGATCTCGGTGATGCATTCCTCGCCCAGCAGAAGGATGTGATGGACACGGTCCAGATCATGCGGGCCAAGGCGAAGGATGCCGGCACGCTCAAGACCGATACGAACCAGAACGTCGGCGTGCAGGACGGCGCGATACAGATACAGAGCGCGAACCCGGACACCGTCTATGTCCAGAACTATGTTCCTACGACCGCGTATGGCGCCTGGAACGGAGGAGGTGCCTGGTATTATCCCGATGTCGTCGTCGCACCCGCCTGGCCGTGGGGCTGGTACGGCGGCGCCTGGTCTGTCGGCTTCTTCTGCGCCTGGGGCCATGGGTGGGTCGCCTACAACAATAATTTCTACAACAACCATTTCATCAATCCCTGGCAGTATAATTCCCACAACCTCTACGATCCGAAGAATCCGAACGACTTGAACAGGCAGTGGCACCATGACCAGGCGCGGACGAGGCCGGTGACTGAAAACACCGCTCAGATCGCAAAGCAGCTGGAGACCGAGAAGCGGACGCCCCAGAGCTTCAAGGGTGTAGACAATGCCGCCTCGCGCGAACTCCGCCAGGCTGTTGACAATCCTAACACTAACAGGATTGCCAACGCCGACAGGGAGCTCCAGAATGCGGAGCGCATGAATGCTGAACGCGCGATGGCCGGCAATGAGAATTTCAACCACGCCTTCAGCGGTTCCATGGACGGCAATCTGGAACGCGAATACAGCGACAGGGGCTTCAACAGCAGGTCGACAAGCGGATATTCCAGCGGATACAGCGGTTATCATAGTGGAGGTTACCATGGCAGCGGCGGGTTCCACGGCGGAGGCGGGAGAAGATGAGAGAATGTCCAATATCCAACAAGAAATATCCAATTACGAAGTCAAATACCGGAAGGAATATTAATGATGAAAAGGATAGAATTTTTCTTTGTTATGGTGCTTGCAGCATTTGTCATGTCCGGATGCGCTTCGTTCAGTCCTGAACCCGGACAGGCGGTGTTTGCATCTCCGGAAGATGCTGCCGCAGCTCTGAAGGATGCCGTAAAGAAGAACGATACTGCACGCCTCATGGAGGTTTTCGGGGCCCAGGGGAAGGAACTTGTATTCTCCGGAGACGAGAAGGTTGATGCCGATGCCAGGGCGTGGTTTGCGAAAAAGGCTGACGAGAATACCGGCATAGCCGGCGCGGGCGCAGATGGGAAGGCCTTTTTCATAGAACTTGGAAATGACAAGTGGCCGTTCCCCGTACCGATAGCGCAGTATGATGGCAGATATTTCTTCCATACCGCCGCCGGACTCGACGAGATAGTAAACCGCAGGATAGGACAGAATGAACTTAACGCCATAAAGGTCTGCAGGACCCTTGTCGAGGCCCAGCAGGAATATGTGAACATACGGCAGGTCGAGGGGAAGAGGAAGGAATATGCTTCAAGGATTTTGAGCGAAAAAGGCAAAAAGAACGGCCTCTACTGGGATGAAGAAGAAAGGGAGATGAACTTGTGCCCGATAGGCGCGCTCATCGTGCTCGCCTCTCCGGAATCCCCCATGCTTGTCCGCAAACCCTACCACGGATACTTCTATAAGATCCTCGATTCACAGGGCTCTTCCGCACCTGGCGGCGCAAAGTCCTACATTGTCGACGGGAAGATGGTCAACGGGTTCGCGTTCGTCGCCTATCCGGCATCCTACGGAGTCTCCGGCATCAAAACATTCATCGTGTCGAAGAACGGCATAGTGTTCGACAAAGATCTCGGCAAAGGCTCCCTCAGGGCCGCCGAAGATATGAAGGAGTTCAACCCCGACCACAGCTGGGCCCCTGTAAGGGATTGAGTTGCCGTTTGTAGTAGGCGAATTTATTCGCCGTTTATATACATGTCTTGTTTCTTGCGCGATCTCCAAAATGCATACGCGTAATAAATTACGCTACTACGAGCAAATCAGACGTGGAATATCTCCATATCCATAGTATCTTTCAGCTCGTTTTATATTACATACTAAAATCTGGATTCAATCATGGGAAACGACACTTTTTACATTACGACGCCTATATATTATGTAAATGACAAGCCGCACATCGGCCATTCGTACACCACCATCCTCGCCGACGTCCTGTCTCGTTATCACAGGCTCCTCGGAGAACCTACCTTCTTCCTCACCGGCACCGACGAGCACGGCCAGAAGGTCCAGAAGGCCGCGGTGGCTAACAAGATGACCCCGATACAGCAGTGCGACACTACCGTCGTAAGGTTCCAGGAACTCTGGAAGAAGCTCGAGATCACTCACGACGATTTCATCAGGACCACCGAGACCCGCCACAAGAACGTGGTCCGTAAGATCCTCCAAGACCTCTTTGACAAGGGCGAGATCTACAAGGCCCAGTACACAGGCAGGTATTGCACTCCATGCGAAAGGTTCTTCCAGGAGAAGGATCTTGTCGACGGCGGACTCTGCCCCGAATGCAAGCGCCAGACCGACGAGATCATCGAGTCGAACTACTTCTTCAAGATGGGCAAGTACCAGCAGTGGCTGATCGGTTATATCAACGAGCATCCGGAATTCATACAGCCCGATTTCAGGCGCAACGAGACCCTTGGCTTCCTCCGGAAACCTCTCGAGGACCTCTGCATATCACGCCCTAAGTCGCGTCTCGAATGGGGCATCGAGCTCCCGTTCGACAAGGACTATGTCTGCTATGTCTGGTTCGACGCCCTTATCAATTATATAACAGGTGTCGGCTACGGACAGGATGATGCGAAGTTCGCAAAATGGTGGCCCGCCTCGTACCACCTCATCGGCAAGGATATCCTGACAACGCACACGGTCTACTGGCCGACCATGCTCAAGGCGATGGGCGTCGAACAGCCCAGGACCATCTTCGCCCACGGCTGGTGGCTGATCGGTGCCGACAAGATGAGCAAGTCGCTCGGAAACGTCGTCAACCCGATGGACATGGCCGAGAAATACGGCGTCGACGCGTTCAGATATTTCCTCATGTCAGAGATGTCTCTTGGAAACGATGCTTCGTTCACCGAGGAGATTTTCGTCACACGCTACAACAGCAATCTCGCGAACGACCTTGGCAACCTGCTGAGCCGCGTCGTCAAGATGATCGGCAAGGA
>CAZDNQ010000074.1:0-13076 GCA_964506605.1 uncultured Victivallis sp.
TCGCGAAATTTATTTCGCGATACTCATATCCATATATTCTCGGGCAGGAATGCCCGAGTTACTCTTTATCAGCTCCACGAACGCATCTTCGAGCGTCGGTTCCGGAACCGCCTGCGAGCGTACACGGTCCTTGAGCTTTTCGGGGGAGCCGGACGCGATCATCCTGCCCTGGTGTATCAGCCCGATCTCGTCGCAGTATTCCGCCTCCTCCATGAAATGCGTGGTAACGACGATTGTCACGCCCTTTTCAACCATGGCGTTCATATGGTTCCAGAATTCGCGGCGTGTCAGAGGATCGACTCCCGAGGTCGGCTCGTCGAGGAAAAGCACCACGGGATTGTGCATGATCGAGCAGGAAAGGGCCAGCCTCTGCTTGAAGCCAAGAGGGAGCTCCCCGGCGGACGAGCCGAGGTACTGCGCAAGATCGAACATTTCCACGAGCTGACCTATCATCTTCTTCTTTCCGCTCCCGTAGAGACCGTATACACCGGCGAAGAAGTCCATGTTCTGGGCGACGCTGAGGTCGCCGTACAGGGAGAACTTCTGCGCCATGTATCCTATGCAGGAGCGCGCCTTGCCTGGGGCGTTCTCCAGGTCGATGCCGTTGACAGTCGCCCTGCCTGATGTCGGTTTCAGCAGGCCGCACATCATCTTGAATGTCGTTGACTTCCCGGCGCCGTTGGGACCCAGCAGCCCGAATATCCTCCCGGGAGGGATGGAGAAGGAGATGCTGTCCGCGGCCTTGAAGTCTCCGAAGCATTTTGTCAGGCCTTCGGCTTCCACGACTGTCCTGGTGTCGGCATGAACCGGACTTATCATGGACGCGATCCCGGAGTCCCTGTGGGAATTCTGTCCCTGCAGGAGGTCCACGAATGCATCCTCGAACCTTGGCTCGGCAGGAACCGCCTCCAGGCTCCTTTCCGGGGCGAGAGATTTGAAAATAGACCTGTCTGCTCCAGATTTGAGAATGAACCTCACGCTTCCGCCCTGTATCACGCCGTCGCGGACGGATTCATTTTTTGTGGACGATGCCAGTATCTGCCTGCGGCCTGATGGGGTGTCCCTTATGAGGAATGTGCGCCCCCGCATCGTATCGGTGAGTTTCCGCGGATCGCCTGCGTACAATATCCTGCCTTCATTCAAGAGGATCACCTCGTCGCATCTTTCGGCTTCGTCCAGGTATGCGGTGCTCCAGACTACGCCGGTTTCTCCGCCTGCGAGTTCGCGGACAATCTTCCAGAGCTCGCGGCGGGATACCGGATCCACTCCGACGCTGGGCTCGTCGAGAAGCAGCAGCCTGGGACGGCGTATAAGCGCGCACATCAGCCCCAGCTTCTGCTTCATCCCTCCTGAAAGCGCGCCTGCAAGCCTCTTCTGGAAGCGAGCCAGATCGGTGAATTCCAGGAGACGGCTGAAAAGACCGCCTCTTTCATCATGCGAAACGCCCTGGAGATCCGCGTAGAGGTTGAGGTTCTCTATCACGGTCAGATCCTCGTAGAGTCCAAAACGCTGCGGCATGTAGCCGGCAATCTCATGGATCTGTTCGGGATTCTCCACGACATCAAATCCGCATACGGTCAATGTTCCGGAGCTTGGGACCATGAGTCCGGCGATTAGGCGCAGCAATGTCGTCTTGCCGGATCCGTCAGGTCCGGCGAGGCCGGTGATCTTTCCGGATTTTATATCACAGCAGAGCGAGTCGAGGGCAGAGGCGGGATTTCCCGCGAACTTTTTCGTGACATTGCTGATATGGACGAGTGTCTGTTCGTTCATGGTCTTATTCCGCATAAGTATGGTGGCTTTTAAGCCGCCACTTTTTTAATAGGGCTGTCGGGCTAAAGCCCAACATACATTCAGTGGCACTAAATTTAGAATAGAGAGTTTAAGGTTTGGTTTTCGAGGGCTTCTCCAGCTTCACCGTCACAGGCATCCCCTGCAGCAGGCTCCTGTCGGGATTGTCGGCGATGATGCGCAGGCGGTACACCAGGGAAGCCCTGAGTTCCGGGGTCTCTACCGACTTGGGGGTGAATTCCGCCTCCGGTGATATGAAGCCTATATGTGCGTCATATGGCTTGTCGGGCGCCGAGTCCGTGAATATCCTGGCAGGCATGCCGTAATATATCTTTCCGAGATCGGGTTCGTTGACATATGCGCGGATCCATACTGTTGATGTCAGCGAAAGCGTGTATACCGTCTGTCCTGCGGCCACAATTGATCCGGGCTCCATGACGCGCGTGAGTATTATCCCTTCAGAAGGGGATTTGATCTCGGTGTCGGCAAGGCTGGTCATTGCCTGTTCAAGACGGGCATGTGCGCCACGCAATATCGCCTTTGCCGCGGAAACCTCCTCCTTGCGGTAGCCCTTCTTGACAAGGTTGTAATATTCGCTGGCGGAATCCAGGGCGGCCTTTGTCTCATTCCATTTCGCAAATGTTTCATCGAAGGCCTGCTTGGAAATCACCTTCTTGTCAAAAAGGACTTTTGCGCGTTCCAGGTTCTTCTCCTGCAGCTCGTATGAGGCCTGGCGCTCTGCGACATTCGCCTTCTCCTTGGCTATCTCCTCATCCCGATATCCGGACTGTGTTTTTTCCAGGATTGCCGTGACCTCCTCTATCTGCGCCTTGATCAGGTTGACTGAATCCTCGTATGGCTTCTTGTCCAGGACTGATAGCAGGTCGCCTTCCCTGACCTTGTCCCCCTCCTCGAAGAGCATCTTCTCGATCCTACCGCTGACGCGGAATCCCAGGTTGACCTGTCGGATGTCGACGTTGCCGTAGAGGACCAGGGCGCCGTTCTTACCTGCCTTATATTTCATCCAGAGATGGATGGAGAGCCATGCGGCGGTGACGATTATCAGAGTAAGCAGGACAGGTTTGATCATTTTCCTCATCTGAATATCCCCCTTACATGCTGTTTCATTATTTTCCGGAGGAGCTTTGCGTCTTCGCATGTGAACTTGTCCTCGCCGAGACGTCTCAGGATCAGTGCGCGGCCTGCGAGGAAGATCATCACATGCCCGAATACGGAGTGGGCATTCACTATCGCCTCCCGGGAGTCGGGTTTGAGCTTGAGCAGCCTCGCTACGATCGAGGTGACGACGCAGTGCTCCTCCTTAAGCAGTTCATCATAGAATATGGAGAAGGCCCTTGAAGGCTGGAGCTGTTCCTGGAACATTATACGGGCGATGTTGGGCGTCTCATCGCTTGTGACAAGGCCGATATAGTTTTCGAGGAGCGACTCAAGCATCTGCAACAGCTCCTTCCTCGGGGGATTGCCCGATTCGAGCTTTGCCTTCACCTCCAGCAGCCCTGGGAATATCTTCATCCTGCCGAAGGCGACTATGCTCCTTATCACGGCATGGTAGAGCCCCTCCTTGCCTCCGAAATAATAAGGTATGGCGGCGAGATTGACCTTTGCGGCCGACGCTATCATCCGGGTCGAGGCCCCTTCGTACCCGTACTGCGCGAATATCGCAAGCCCGGCCCTGACGAGCCGCTCCCTGGCGTCGTCTGGAACGGCACTGCTTCCCTTTTTCGAAATTCCCCCCATGGCCCAACTCCTGTGTTTCATGTCATATGGGAATATAGCCAGTCATGCGAGTTAGTCAATCGAATGAATATTTAATTCGGCAGTCAGGTCCGGGGGCGGGGCTGGAATACGGCCTTTGCGCTTGACACATCGCGTTTCCTGCATTATCATCTGTCATTCCGTGAAACTGTGAAAATCAGAATCCGGACCGCCTTTCATGCGGACGGCAGCCGGATTCATTAAAAGTGGGGCGCTCCGATGAAACGTGTAATTATCTTCACCTTGCACGCGATACTGCTTTCATTCATTGCATCCGGCGGATTGCTTGCGCAGGGTGCGTCCGATCCGTATGAGGCCGCCAGGACCAAGGCCAGGCTTGAAATATGGAAGGCCATATCGTTAGGCACTGCATCAAGCGCCACCGCCGCTATCATGGATGACGGGAAAATCGTCTATTCCGAGGCCTTCGGAATGCGCGACCGCGAGAAATCCATCCCCGTCAACAGCCACACACAGTTCGACATCGCCTCCGTAAGCAAGCTCTTCAGTTCGACATCTATCCTGCTCCTTGTCCAGGAGGGCAAGGTCGAGCTTGACAGGCCTGTGGTGGACTACATCCCGGAGTTCACCATGCCAGACCCGCGATATACAAAGATCACGGTGCGCATGCTGCTTAACCATTCTTCCGGCATGCCGGGTACTTATGGAAAACGGGCAAACGGCGATGTCAAGAACCACGCATATGCCAGGGACTCGGTTGCCTACACGGCGGGAGAATATCTCAA
Source organism: uncultured Victivallis sp. (assembly GCA_964506605.1). Lineage (GTDB taxonomy): Bacteria > Verrucomicrobiota > Lentisphaeria > Victivallales > GWF2-50-93 > GWF2-50-93. Next base: position 4,314 of record CAZDNQ010000074.1, read on the forward strand.
ACATGATCCCGGGATATTGAGCGTCTACTGCAACGACGGATTCACTTTCGCCGAGGAGATCGTCAGGAGGATCTCGGGGATGCCATATGAGGAGTTCCTGGGCAGTCATGTCTTTAGAAAGCTTGCCATGAACGATTCGAGCTGGTGCTTCATGGATGGAAACGCAAATGTGGTGCGCGCATATGACAGCAGCACAGGGATTCCGCTGCCCCTCGAATATGTGAACGCAAAAGGCTCCGGAGGCCTCTCCTCGACTGCGGAAGACCTATGCCGCTTCTCAAAAGCCATGTACAGCGATGTGCTGTTCAAGGCTTCCACATTGGCGGAATTCAAACTGCCGCAGTACGGCCCCCAGACAGTTCCTGAAGGTCTGCCTTTTGACAAGTATGGCCTGGGATGGGATTCGGTCTCAGTCGACTGGTTCCAGAAGCAGGGGGTGACTGTGATGGCGAAGAACGGAGGCGCAATGGAATTCTCCAGCCAGATCCATGTGGCTCCGGAAGAACGGCTCTCCTGTGCGGTCATCCTGTCAGGCGGCAGGGCCGACTCCAATGCGATCAACCAGGCGGTCATGCAGGCGCTGCTCGAGGGCAAGGGGATTTTGCCGGAACATGTGGATCCTGTGACTCCGATCCCGGCGACCATCCCGATCCCTGATGAACTCATGCCGTTCGAAGGATACTACGGCTCCAAGAATTCCATAGCCAGTATTGAGTTCGACAGGATTGGGAACAGGATGAATATCTACCATTACGGGAACGGCGTGTTCTCCCTCAAATACCAATATCCATATGTGGAGGGCGGATACTTCTATGAAGATGAAAAGAAATCCCTGACCTTGTCTGAAAATTTCGGCAGAAAATTCCTGATCGTCCATACAGCCGGTTCTGACGGAGTGAGCATCAGGCTTGAAAGCCTTCCAGCCTTGGCTCCGGGAACAGACGGCAGCGCGTTTGACGGCAAGACCTGGCTGCCCCGCAACTTGGTCGACAGTGAATTTGGCGCCAATATCCGGCAGAGCTCGCTTGTGGCGGAACTGCCTGGATATGTCGCTTTTTCCAATGCCCCATATGCGCTTCTTGATTCCAGGACTGCGGTGATGAATCTTCCACATGCGGACAACCTTGTCCCCCCCAGACTTTTCGAGAGGGAAGGGGGATTATGGCTTTATTCAAGCGGGTTCGAGTATTCCGAAGCTTCCCTTGCAAGTGAACTGCGGCCGGGCGAGACGATCACGATCGGACCCAGGGGATACACCGAATGGCGCAAGGCCGCATCTGAGATGGTGTTTTCGTCGACAATGCCGGAGTTGACAAGGATACTGGCGTGGTCGGCAGACAACGGCATCTACTACGACAGCACCATGGTTGGCAAACAGGATTTCATCCTTGCATCCGGTTCATATGTCAGCTTCACAGGGCCTCCCGGGACCGTATTCACAGTTTCCGGCGATCCTTCAGGCAACACCTACGACATCAACTTCATTTCAGCCGGCAACGGCACAATTCTTGGAACAACTCCCCAGACCATAGACTATGGCGCTTCATCTGATCCTGTGACGGCGGTACCTGATGCAGGCTACAAGTTTGCGAACTGGATGGGCACCGGCTGGTTCAAAACGACCACTGAAAATCCTTTGACGATCTCTGATGTCAAATCCGACTGGACAATAACTGCGAACTTCGCAAAGATCGTGGACATCTCCGGTATTTCCGGCGGCGGCGGCATCGATGTTCCGGCGCTTTCGGGTTCGGAGGACGGCGCGAAGAATTTCTTCGTGTTCAACATCACCGCTGAAAAGAATTTCAGGCTTGTCACCTCAGGCGGGACCGGCGAGTGCGGGATATATCTCAGGCATGGTTTCGCCCCGGATATGACAAACTATTACAGGAAGGCTGCCGGTAACGGGACCAGGCAGATCCTGGATGTGAACAACCCGGAGGCTGGCGACTGGTATGTGTATCTGTATCCCGCCTCGAGCTTCAGCAATGTGACCCTCAGCATAATTGTGAACAGCGAAGTTCCTGACAAGCCGGTCCTTTCGGCCTCGATATCTGGAACCAAGGTCAATCTCTCATGGACCGCCACAGGAACTAGCTATGACATCTACCGCAGCCTGACCGACTCGACAGCGGGCGCATCACTGATCGTTTCCGATACCGGGGATCTGTCATATCAGGAAAGCTTCACTGGCACCTATTACTATTACTGGGTTAAGGCCAAAAATGATCAGTACGAGGAAAGCGATTTCAGCAATACCGGACATCCGGGAGGTTCGGATGTCGTGTTGAAGATCTTGAGCAACGGAGTGGCCGTTACGAATATCAGCGGATCCGCCGGTACTACGAAGACCTACCAGATAGACGTTCCAGCAGGACAGGCGCTTCTTGAAATAAAGGCATATGGCGGGACAGGCGAATACGGGATCGACACCTGCATAGATGGAAGCACGGAGAGATATCGTCCTCTGCTGGATTCCGCTACTGAACCAATACGCATTGAAAATCCCGTGGCCGGCTCTTATCTGATCCATATCTCTGGGAAGACAGCATACAGCGGAGCTGCGATTGTCGCAAAATTCTATGGCTCAGCTCCCTCTCCAGTTAGCGGACTCGTCGCAGGGAAGGGCGGGTTCTCTGACAAGATAATCCTTACGTGGACGGATTCTCCTGGTGCGACATTCTACGAGGTGTGGAGGTCAGTGGCAAACAGTATTGCAAGCGCAGCAAAAGTCGGGGCGGTTCCAGACAACTCCTACGAGGACAACACGGACTTGGAACTTGATGTTACCTATTATTACTGGATCAAGTCCGGCAATTCAAAAGGTGTTTCCAAGGAGAGTTCCGTAGCTTCAGGCTTTCTGATGAAGAAACCTTTATCGGCTCCGACGCTTACCGCCGCAAATGGACATCGCTTCGACAAGATCCTACTCGCCTGGCCGAAGAAATCTGAAGCGGAAAGCTATCTCATATACAGGGGCACCGTCAGCAGTCCGGACTCCGCAATCTTGCTGGCAGAAATTGATTCAATTGGGAACCAGGCCTCGTATTCCTATGAAGACATGGGCGACGAACTCTTCACCGGAATAAAATATTATTATTTCATCAAGGCGAAGAATGGAAGCGGGACAAGCGGTTTCAGCTCCGGTGCCATAGGCATGCTTAAGAACAGCGGCCCAGGCTCTATTTCTGTCAGCAAGGGAACCTGCTTTGGAAAGATAAGGATTTCATGGTCCGAAGTTCCCGGAGCCACGGGATATGATGTGTACCGTTACACCGACAAGGAGCTTAAGAATAATGACGGAATCTTCGATGCTGGCGACACGCTTGTCTACGACGATGCAAGTGCGGCCAAGGACACGACGTATTATTACAGAATAAATGCTAAGTATGAGGATCGCTATACCAGCTTATTCAGCCCTTCCGGTTCTGGATATTACAGTGAAATTGTGAATTTCCTGCATGCGCCCGTTCTCAAAAGCGTGAGCAAGGGAGACTTCTCTTATGTTAAAATTGCATGGACAGCCGTCAGCCTCGCGGAGAAATATAAAATCTACCGGAACACCGTGAATGTGTTCGAATCTTCGGCGCTGATTGCGACAAGATCTGAACTGTCCTATGATGATGTGACCGCTGAAGAGGATACTGTCTACTGGTATTGGATCAGGGCGAAGAACGATACGGCGTCTGCGAGCAGTGTGCCTAGCAATTCCATGTCGGGTTTTGCGAAATCCGCAAGCAAAGCCATTGTGGATGGCGGGACGGCAAGTGTCGACGGGGATCAGGGAAGCTACAAGTTCTATTCGCTCAACGTTCCATTTGGAGCGACGAGGTTGGTGGTCACGCTTACTGGCACATCGCCGGTGAACAACTGCGACCTCTTCGTGAAACTCGGTTCATATCCCACTCTTTCATCATACAACGCCAGAGGGGCGGATGTCTCCGGAGGGAAAACTCTTTCGATAAGCAATCCTGCCGAGGGCACATGGTACGTCCTGATTTATGGGAAGACCGACTACAACGGTGTCATGCTGTCGGTGCGCTCATATTCGGCAAGCAACATAATCCTGTCCGAGGTTCCCGGCGACAATCTCGTTCCGCCGTTCACCGCAAAGTTCAAGGGGCAGGTCGTCGATGCTTCAGGGAAGGGGATCCCGGGAATCTATCTCAAGGCGAGGAATCCGATCACGGGAATGACTTCATGGCTGCCGGCGAAGACTGATGCCGGAGGCTTCTGGACCTTTTCCGCGAACATTGACAGGGAGGGAGCGCACGTCTTCGATTTCTTCTTCTCGACGCTGCCGGATCTGGCGAAGGGGACCGCTAGCCACACGGTATGTACAAGGAAGGACAGCTGGAATCTCTCGTCGCTCTTCGACTCGTCGTCGTACATTCCGGGACTTGCGACCACGCTGACATCATCGCAGACAACCCTCCTCCAGGATTATCTGAACATTCGTGAAGGATGGGAGATCAGTGTCCTGGACGAGGATACAGGAGATCTCTGGATCGGAGGGACGCTCGGGAAAACTGCTTCAGACACTGCTCTTCTCGGGAATCTGAACGATGGACTTTATCTGCTCTTCTATGCATATGACGGAGCAAGCTGCGGGAATGATAAATTGCCCTACTCGGTGCTCAGGCCATGTCCTCTGGCAGTCCATGTCTCGCCGGGCAATACTGACACGGTTCTTGACAACCTTTCGAGCCTGGGAATTGTCGGCGATGTCCAGAAATCGGAGATCCTCGCAGGAAGGATCGGAGTCGTCTCCATCGCGGCATTTGGCAATCCGGACGAGGAGGCCCTCGGCGACTATGAGCTTTCACTCCTGCCGCGCGAACAGCTTGAGACCCTTGCGAACATCGCATCGAACAGCTCCTCGATCCTATTCATGGAGGACAGGAAGTTCGGCAGTGTCGTCGCTAAGATTATAAAGGTGAAACTCGATGATGGAAGGGAGTTCCTTGTGGCGGCGGACTGCATACCGGTCGGAGGGCAGGACAGGATAATTAAAGCTTCATATGACAGGCTTGTCAATTCAGGACTGACCGTCATTGATGACGCGGGAGCCTTCAAGTTCTATAAGGGGCTTGGAGGGGATCTTGTTGCGGAAATTTCAGGTGAGCAGCTCTCATTCAAATATCCGGGGTTCGGCGGCGACATGATGATGGTTCCGGACAGGACGACGACCGTGCTCGGGAAATATGCCGATGTCAAGGACGGATATGGCACGAGCGTGGTGCTGAACATGCCGGAAGGCTGTTTTGAGAGGGAGTCCGCGAACCTGAACGGGATAAACATACTGGATATCCCGTCGGCGATATACGACGCCCTTCTCGCAAAGAACATACAGAAATATCTTGACCAGGGCAAGACTCTCGAGGAGGCGACGGCGCTGAGCATAATCGACGGCAAGGAGGAATTCTGGATGCTTTATAATTATCCCTTCCTGGAAGATGCCTGCTCGAGAGGGGACAATATAAGGGTGCTCTCCGACAACGTATATTTCAAGAACGCCTCCGACGCGGTGGGAGGCTTCTACAAGCGTGAGATCAAGGCCATTGAAGACGGCTGGAACGGCAACGAGCCGCTGATGCGTAAGTACGGCTATTGTTTTGATGCGGCAACCTCAACCTACAAGAGAATCTGGAAATGATGAACGGATATAAGAACTTTGCGGACGATGTCAGTCTGGCGTTCGAGGAATATTTGAAGCAGGGGAAGCTTTCTGTCAGGCATGTAGGCTGGTTCAAAGGGGAATTCTGCCATGCTGTGATCCTGGAAGGCCTCGGCCAGTACATTGAATTCCATGTTGATGCCGGCTGCCTGGTCGCATTTATAATTGACAAATCCACTTTGGAGTTCATTGAACTGGATGAGCTGGTGACTTTCATGAATCCCGGCCTCGATCTCAAAAAGGAGAAGAGCAGATATTTCTACCATAATTATTATGAGGACGCCAGGAACACCGGCAAGGACACGGCTGAACAGGCGGCAATAAGCGTAAAGCATCTGTGCCTGGGCGAGTTGAATGCCTATTCCAGGATCATCGGGAAATATCTGGGCGAAACAGTTTTCACGGACAGCCATGAATGGCCGGGAAAAGTTAAGCAGGCCGGAAAAATTCTCCATGTGTCAAAGGCTGAATGGATCGCAGTTCCAAAGCAGTGATTCAGGAAGGCGGATAGATAAGATCTTTTGATTTAAGTTCGGACATGGCAAGACAAAGCTAGAACTCCAACGAGTTGATTCTCAATTCAGCAACTGACTACGGACACCTGACCACTGACATCTGGTTGCCGATTCTCACGTCGCCTTCTTCTTCGACTTCTCCCAGGCGTTCGTGAGGACGTTCAGGAATGTCTGTCCCTGGTTGAGCGGTGCGATTTCGATCTTGATGGTTTTTCCGGCGGTGGAGAAAATTTCGATGACGTCGCCGGCCAGAGCCTCCTTGCGGTGGCGGATGTCCTCGATGTCGGACAGGTTGATGGAATCATTGTTGCCGTCCTTGTGGTAGATGATGCGTTTGGTCGTCAGGATCGCCGCCTCTGTCCCGTTGAGGGAGACAGTCACGTCGTAGTAGGCAAGGAGTTCCTCGGAATTGTCGAGGATCTTGTTGTCCTTGATATAATTCAGGGCGTATTTCTCCATGCTGTTGGGGAGCTGCACGCCGCCTTCATGGCCGGAGAAGAGCCATACTGCGCCGACGATGGCCGCTATAGTGATGATCAGGATAAGTGCTCCGCAGCCTATGCACCCGAAAAGAAGGAATTTCTTCATGGCTTGTCCTTTATTTTTCGTATATTCCGGACTGTCTGCGTTCCTCGGCCTTCTTCGAGATGTGGGTGTCGAGGCTGAGGTTCATGCCGAGCTGCTTCACCAGTTTCCTGATGTAGTCCAGGTTTGGGCATTTCGGGCCGTGATAGTTGTCCTTGGTTATGCAGGACGCGAGCTTCACTAGGATCTCGTCCTTCTCGATGTTGTCGAACTTCTTCGCCTTCTGTGCGAGAAGGGAGAGCTTCCTGTGCGTGGCCTTGCCGCAGCAGCCGCCGCAGGACATTGTGATCTTGCGTGTGTCCTTGCCGTATTCGAGCTTCTCGAAGCCGCCGGTCCTGTTGATGAACGCCCGGTCGCAGAAGAACCCCGGACATCGCTCCGTCGTTATGTCGCATTGTACGATTGCTATCAGCTTGATCATGTTATTCCCTTTGTTAGTAGTAGTGCAATTTATTGCACGTTCTTGAAAACGGCGAATAAATTCGCCTACTACGAACGAATTTATTTCTCCTCGAGCCATGCCATGGCCTTATTCTTTTCCTTCTCGTCGAAATGTCTTACTTCCGCCTTGACGAAGTGCTTGGTGATCTGCGGCGCGTAGGTCAGGAACTTGCTGTCGGTGACCGCCGCGACCTTTTTGATCTTCCTGTGATGGCCTTTTATGAACTTGAAATGCGCGAGCATCGCGGAGAAGTTCTCCCAGCCGGGGAACTTGTCGCCGGGACAGAGCATGAGACCGCGGAGTCCGCCTTTTTCCTCGATGTAGGGATCGACCTCCTTTGCGAGATTCGCAAAGTCCTCGGCCTTCAGCGGGCCATGCGGCATGACGATCAGTATCCCCTTTTCCTTGAGAAGTTCGAACGTTACCATGTGGAGCCCCCATGTGTTAAATATATAATTTAACCACGAAACACACGAAATGCACGAAAAATTAAGGAAATGACTGATTTTGCGAGTGAGATAATACAGGATATATTCCTAATAATTAAAAGCCAGCGCGCCATAAAGCATAAGGAGAAAGATATGCAGTCCATAAAAGCGGAATTGGTTTATACCGGCGACAAGATCCTTAAAAAAGCCTATTTGAATTTCACAGGTGAAAAAATAGCTTCCATTACGGCGAAGCCCGCCGCGGAAGTCATAGGCGAATACAAGTGCATTACGCCTGCGTTCATAGACGCGCACTGCCATATCGGCATGTGCCGCAGCGGGGAGCCGTCGAACGAGGACGAGGCGAACGAGCAGCTCGACACGATAATGGCGCTTGCCGACGCCCTAGATTCGATCCAGATGGACGACGGGAGCTTCACCGACAGCGTCGAGGCCGGTTTCCTATATTCATGCGTAGTCCCCGGGAGCGGGAACATCATCGGCGGACGTTCGGCAATAATCAGGAATTATGCCTCTGATACGAATTCCGCCTTCATCTGCCGTGCCGGGATGAAAGGCGCATTCGGCTACAATCCCATGTCGACCCGCGAGTGGAAGGGCACGCGCCCATGGACCAGGATGGGGTGCCTGGCGATACTCCGCACGGAATTCCTCGACATCCAGAACAAGGCCAAGGGCGGGAAGAAGGAGATTGAAAAGCTGAGTCCGAAGCAGAAGGCCCTCAAGGAACTCCTCGACGGGAAGACGGTCCTCAGGGTGCACGTGCACAAGTCCGACGACATATCCGCGCTGCTGCGGTTCGTCGATGAGTTCAAACTGAAGGTGACGGTCGAACATGCGGGCGACGTCCATGACTTTGCGACATTCGCAGAACTTGCCAAGAGGAAGATACCGGTGGTATATGGCCCGATGGACAGTTTCGCGTACAAGGTGGAACTCAAGCACCAGGACTGGCGCAACATCAAATTCCTGGTCGAGAGCAAGGTGAAGTTCGGGCTGATGAGCGACCATCCGGTGATCCAGCAGCACTGCCTCTTCCTGACGCTGCGCCATTTCCTCCGGATTGGCGTCTCGAAGGAGCAGGCGATAGGCATG
>CAZDNQ010000075.1:0-12991 GCA_964506605.1 uncultured Victivallis sp.
ACTGCCACCCATGGAGCAGGACAGGGAGGGAAAGTGACAAAAAAGGAGTCGACTACAATGGCTAAGTGCGGAATGAAAACGGAAATTTTCAGCAGGGTGTGCGGTTATCACCGTCCGGTAAAGAACTGGAACAAGGGAAAGCAGGAAGAATTCAAGGATAGGAAGGAATTCAGCCCGGAACTGAGGAAGAAGGAAAAGGAAAAGGTAGCCTGACTCTCCACCTTGGGGGAATTTTAGACGTGCAGGAGGCCGGACATGGTCCGGCCCCCTGACATTGTCCATGTGTCCTTCGGTTGCAATAACGCACATCCGCATATATCTTCAGAATCACAGGAGCATCATATGGATATACGCGGACTTACAAAATTCTCTCTCATAGACTTCCCCGGGAAGCTGTCCTGCATTTTCTTCGCAGGCGGCTGCAATTTCAGATGCCCATACTGCCACAATCCACATCTCGTGATCGATCCGGAAAGCCAGCCGGAGCTCTCAGAGACATTCATCTTCAATTTCCTGGAGCAGCGCAGGGGCAAGCTTGAAGGCGTAGTAATAAGCGGTGGCGAGCCATCGCTGCGCGATGCGATAATAGATTTCACCGCTAAAATAAAGGCCTTGGGATACCTGATAAAGCTCGACACCAACGGCAGCAACCCTGAAGTAATAATGAGTATACACAGAAACGGATGCCTGGACGCGCTGGGGCTGGACTACAAGGCCCCTGCTTCAGATTACGCAAGCCTGACAGGATCGCACCTTGATGACATTGCAGGCAGGGTCCGGAAAACAATTTCATACGCCGTCAGCAGCAACATACTTCTGGATGTCAGGACGACCGTGCACAGGAAGTTCCACAGCCTGGATGCCCTGTCGGCCATGAGGGAGGAGCTCAACTCGCTCGGCGTAGCGAAATGGACTCTCCAGCAGTTCCACGCCGCGGAGGTCATAGACGACAGCCTTACATCTGAACCGACCTATACCGACACCGAGCTCATCGGAATCGCCCAGAGCCTCGGCAACCACACTCGCGTAAGGGGGCTAAAAGGCCTCTTCATCTTCGATTCGTAATCTGGATGCAAACATTTCAGGATTTCCCCGATGAACCACCTTTCCAAGCCGGTATTTGTATATGAAATGCATGTCCAAGATGATGCAATAGACCGTAACGGACATGTCAACAACGTGTCGTTCGTACAATGGATGCAGGATGTGGCTGTCAGGCATTTCGAGTCCGCCGGGTGCATGGATGCAATGAAGAAGGCGGAATGCACCTGGGTTGTGCGCTCGCACAGGATAGAATACCTGAGCCCCGCCTTCTCCGGGGAGCTTCTCCAGGCCAGGACCTGGATCGTCGATTTCGGCAGGGCAAGATCAATGCGCCGGTACAAGTTCCTCAGGGCTTCAGACGGAAAACTTCTGGTGAGAGGGGAGACCGACTGGGTCTTCGTGAACGCAAGGAGCGGACGTCCGTGCGCAATTCCGGAGGAGATAAGCGGTGCTTTCACGCTGACGGAGCAGGACGACGTCCTTGAAGAACAGTCCTTGCGGACTTGACTACGAACTTATTCAAAATTCAGTATGCCGGCAAGACCTGTACTGAGCCTGTCGAAGCATGCCGGCGCTCCTATAGAGTTACTGCATCCAGCCGGTATATACACCGGCCTTGCCAATGTAGCCCGAACTGAACTGGAGATCCTGCGCATCGGAGACGTTGACACTGTCTGCATGTCCGTCCCAGAAGGCGGCATTGGCCCTTTTCAGATGTCTCATCGCAATCCCTTCTGAAGGATGGCTTGTGGGATTCCAGTTCCATCCTCTGAGCAGGTAATACTGCCTGCGCGACTGGGTGGAGACATATGAATCTGCGATGAATACCCGGCTGGCCGGCTTTTCTATCTGCGACTGGTACCTGAATATGGCGCTGACCAGGACACCATCGATGGTGGCTGGTGCGCTAATTACGGCATACTTGCCGTATTTGGCGTCCGGGCGGGTGCATGTCGAATCGACCTGGAGGGTATATTCAGCCCCATAACATGCCTGGGTGTCGGCCGTCCCCTGATAAGGATATTCCGACGGACATGTCCCAATGTCGTTGGGGATCTTCAGATAATCTCCCCAGGTAAGCATGGTCATCCAGCTCTGGTACACCGCCGGCGAATTGCTGCTGTACCAGAGGGGAAGGTACTGGCTGTTGTCGGCTCCATACATTATCTCGCTCGTGCTCGACTGCTTGAGATTGCTGATGCATCTTATGGACATCGCCGTCTCCTTGGCCGACTGCAGCGCCGGCAGGAGCATTGCTGCAAGGATTGCGATGATCGCAATAACCACCAGAAGCTCGATCAGGGTAAATCGATTTTTTCTCTCCGACGGATAGAAAAAATATTTTCCAGACAGTTTCATCTTAATTCCCTTCCAATCTGCATGTGGAATTTCTGGCGATGAGTTTCTCCTCCACTTCAATTATCTTCTGTGAAGCTGGAACCGTTGTGGGATCATCTATCATCCTGAGAAGTTCAACCGCTGACGTCCTTCCAACCTGTTCCAACGAGAGATTGACCGCGGTGACAGGCGGATTCATATACTGCATATAAGGGAAATCATTGAATACCACCAGGCTGAGATCCTCTGGAATCCTCATGCCGTTCTCAATTGCCGCCCGCATCGCCGGAAGCCCCGACTTGTGGTCATAGGCTATTACTGCGGTAGCTCCGAGCTTTGAATGCGCCTCCGATATCCATCCTGCGGCATCTCCATGGAAACTTGTTTCCGGGACCACAGGGGAAATTCCAGCTTTCGCAGCAGATCCAAAGAAAGCCGCCTCCCTGATCTTTACGCTCCTGTGATAGGCTTTTTCATCCTTTCCGGGGACAATCTCCTCGGATATATATGCTATGCGCCTATGACCCAGGGTTCGAAGGTGCTCCACCGCCTGCCTCATGCCGCCGGCATCATCGGGCACTACCGAGATGCAGTTCCCATCGCATATCCCATTAACCGACACGAACGGCCCGCCTCTGGGCATGGGATTACGAAGCTGGTCCATCCCTGAATAGTGCAGATATAGAAAACCGTCAACCCTCCAGAGAGGCCTTATTGAATCATCATCAGCCGGATGGAAGAGATCCAATATCACCCTGTATCCGGAATCCTGCAGCCTGGCGACCGCCCCGCTGACTATATCCTCGTTCACGCCAAGCTTGAAAGTCCTGTCTGATATGCCGATTATGGCAACAGTCATGGTCCTGGAGCTTCTCAGCATAGAGGCTGTCAGGTCAGGCGTGTATTTCAGGTAATCGGCTACAGCATTGATCCTCTGCCCGAGCCCGGGCTTTATCTTCAGCGTAGGATCGTTCCTGAGGAAACGGCTGACGGTGGTGACAGATACCCCGCATTGCGCGGCAATGTCCCTGAGCCCGACCCTCTTCTGCCTGCTGGATTTTTCAATTTCCTGGATCATGATATTATATATTTAAACTTTTACACTGTCGTCCGGATGCGGCCAGGGGCGGCGCTCCATTAATCATTTGACGACTATCACTTCAATATCGTCAAACCACTCGGCCCCTTCGCCGTCTATACCGAGGCCCAGGTTGACATTCACGGCCTCCGCAGGAATCTCGACATCCTGCTCAAACTGTGTCCAGTCAAAGTCTCCAGCCTTGGCAAATACGTTGATCCATTTTATCATCTTCCATGAGGCATCGAAAGTTCCGATTCCTACCGAACACGCCTTCGGCCCCTGGCATTTCGCCCAGCCTTTGATCTTTAATTTCGCTCCAGCGACATCTTTCAGGGCCTGGCTGACGCTTCCCTTTACAGGTCCGCCGTCTGATTCTATCTTGATTGAGGCTGGGGCGGATTTGAAAGTCTGGGTGTCCCTGGTACCATTCAGCTTTCCGGCGGACGTCCAGACGGATGTCCAGTTTGCCGGCTTATCCTGCCCGTCGGACATGCTCCCATTCTGGACAACATTGGTCCCACCCGCGATATTCGCCTTCTCTGGTGCGGCCGCTCCGGGAGGCGGAGTTGATTTCTCTATGGAAATATCATCGAGCCACGCCTTCCCCTCGCCGTCGACAAGCAGTCCAAGGCGGTCGTTGACCGCATTTGACGGGACAACAAACTCCGCAGTGAGGGTCGTCCATTCCTTTGCATCCTTCCCATCTATAAGCTCCTTGTTCAGCGCCTGCTTGTAGCCGCCGTCAAGTCCGGTGATGACCAGGCAGCATTTTGCAAATCCTGCATTTTTCATCTTGCATGTAATCTTGAGATTCCTGCCGCAGACATCCTTCAGAGGAGTTGAAACGGATCCTGTCACAGGACCGCCAGCCGATTCAATCCGGAGGGAGGCCGGGGCCGATGAGAAATCCTTGTCGTCGCGGACCGCGTTTAGGTTTCCCTTTGAAGCCCATTTTCCGTCCCAGCCGAGAGGTCTGGATTCACCTTCAGACATTGATGGATTGACAACAGTGGTCCATTCCGCATCCTTTGCCATCATCTTCTTTGTGATATCGTCGAGGACAAACTTGAATTTGGGCGCGAGTTCCGGCTCTTTCATCTTCATGTATTCCATCAGGTACCTGCAGCCGAGAATTTCGCAGGAGAAACCGGAGAAGTGAACCTTGTCTCCAAGGTCCAAAAGGCCTTCTGAACTTGCAACAGAGCAGTTCGGGATCGCTGTATTTGCGCCTGGTATGATGTTTGTGTTGAAATTCGATGTCCATGTGGCATAACGGCCAAGCTCGCCCGCGATGAACGGAAGATCTTTTTGACCAGTGTCAGCCCTGAGATCATCAACAAGGACTTTGAGCTTTTCGACATATGCCTTATCTCCGCAGTCGCTTTCGCCCTGATGCCAGAGGACTCCCTTCAAAGTCCCGGCCTTCATGGCTTCCTTTATCTTCGCCATGACATTGTCGTAGTTGGGGGCGCCATCACGGTCTTTGCCTCCTTTGGCAAGTTCTTTCAGGCTCCTTCCTCCGCGCGCACCCTGGATAAGACCGACAGTCACACCCGGATGAAGTTCAGCATAATGCCTGGCGAAAGCCTGTCCCGGCCCCATTCCGCCACCAAAGACGATCTTGGCGCTGTTCCATTTCATGTCATTGCCAAGCAGAATCACGTTCGGATTGTCCTTGGCGTATTCCGGCAGCACAGGGTGGCCTGAACCGGCCATGTTAGACTGTCCCATAAGCACAAAGATGTGGAACTTGCCCTTGTCGGCCGGAACTTTTACATCCTGTGCCCTGCATAGGGCTGCAAACGAGAAGAAGATTGCCGAGACGGCTGCAATAATTGTTCCTTTGAAAATAAGTCCCGAGACTTTCTGATGCATTTTCATCAACATTTCATCTCTCCTTTACATTAATATTTCAGATTCAAATTATATTTTTAGTATAACGTTACAGTATTACTTAATTTTAATATTGCAACCGAGTTTATAAAATTCATCCAATTTCAGTATAACGTTATTTAGGAACCTTTATATTTTGATAATCATTTAGGCCTCCGGGAGAAACTGATCTCCTCGACCTTGATTGACATGATGTCCATCGATCCTGGATTGCGGGTATATATCATGAAACCTACGGGGATGCCTGCGGGAGTCGGCCCACATGTGAGCATTGTCGAAAAGCTCTTCCAATCCGATGAGAGCTTCAGTACTGCGGAATCATACAACGTCCAAGGCTTCTCGAGCGCAACAAAGGCCACGAGGAATTCGGTTTTCGGAGGACCTTTGGCTTTGACGCTGACATTGAATGTCTTGCTTGATGCGAGTTCGGCGAAAGCATGGTATATCTGGGGTCTGCCCTTTTCTTTTCCCTCGCATTTCAGATATCCCGACTGCCCCTCGGCCTGGAAGGAATAGCTACAGGGGGGATTGCCCCAGGATGAAGTTTCGTTCCATCCTTCCGGAAGGGACACGTTCAGCTCCTGCACGGAAATATTCCTATATCCTGCGCCGTCTCCAAAATTCGTTTCAAGGGAAATCCCCAGCGTGCTTGGAGCCACCGGTGCAACGTCACGCCGGATGGAAGGGACATTGGTTTTTGCTCCAGCCTCCCTGGCCCCTTTTTCATCCTGGACAGGCATGGCCTCCCTGTTTGCGATGTCCGCAGGAGCAGTGGTCTTTGCCTGCACCACATTCAACAGGATCTCCTCTTTTTTCTCCGGCTCGGCCTTCTCAGGCTTATGCCGTGATGGGGCAAGGAATGCAATCAGCATTGCTGCGGCGGCGACAGCGAGGAAAAACCCGCAGACCATGATCCACAGCTTGATGTTCAATCCATGCCCTTCCCTGGCCGGAGATTTCTCACTGGGGGCCGGAACTGCGGCCGGAGATCTTTTCAGGCGGAACTGTTTTGGAGGGGGCTTCCCATTTGCCTTGATTGAAACTCTCTCCGCGTGCACAACAGGCCTGGCAAGAAGCTGGCTTTCAGTTGCGGGAATGAAATCAAGCTGTTCACGGACGGGAATCGCCTGGGATTCCTTGAAATAGCAGAGCACATGCCTGGACTGTTCGGATTCGCCTATGATATCCAGGACATCCTTCCGGTATGCCTCGAAATCATATGAGACCCTCCTGAAATAAACGCTCCCCGAATCAGTGTCGAAGATGCAGTAGCTTGCCCTGCAGTCGGATTCCCTTGGCATCCCGACGCTGCCGACATTGACTATATACTTTCTTCCTGGTTCAATTGAAAAGTCGGCCGGCTTGGGAGTAGAAACCAATTCTCCGTCCAGGATGAACAGGGCGGTTTCGTGGGTATGGCCTGCGAAGACCAGCGTGGATTCGCATCCCTCCCAGGCTTTCAATGCGCTTTCTTCGTCTAGAATATAGTTGAACGCCTCAGGCTGGCATGAAGACCCATGCACGAACAATGTCCTGCATATCCCCGCGTCCAATTCCACCACAAGGGGGAGCTGTTCGAAGAATTTACCGGTATCCTGATTAAGCTGCTTCCCCGTCCATTCGATCATCTTCCAGGCTTCATCATTGAACTGGGAACGGTCGAAGCTCCCTTCAATCACAGCTTCATGGTTTCCAAGCACGATATAATTGGCCATGGCGCATACGGAATCCAGAGTCTCGGCCGGACGGGGACCGTAGCCAATTATATCTCCAAGGCAGACAAGCGCTTCGATCCCCTGGGACTCTATGTCTTCCTTGACCGCATTCCACGCATGCAGGTTCGCATGGATGTCGGAAATAATGGCATATCTCATGTCTTCAGCTTCTTTATGATTTTGGAAATCTCGATTCTACCATATTAACATCCAATATGCAAGGCTTTTCAGCCTCAAGTTGGTATTTGTTGAATTCTTTTAAAAATCTTTCTTGACAAACTTACGTGTTTAATGTATTATTAAGTGTGTCTAATGTGTTTTAATGATGTATCTATAATATATTTAAAGGTGATTTTATGAATCATAATATATTGAATACCAACAATTTAAATACCAAGACCGATATGCTGCGCCAGGAGTTGAGAGAAATGGCATTAAGACTACCCCCAGGCTCTCCAATACCTTCCGTTAGAGAACTTATAAAGCAGTATTCTGTCAGCCAGGTCACTGTCGTCGGCGCACTGGAAACCCTCAAAAAAGAAGGACTGATAGTTTCCTTCGTAGGCGACGGTACTTATACCAAAGGCAAGACAGCGATCCAGGAAAGCAAGACCGGACAGACTGTCATCGAACTGCTCATCCACAACTATCCTTCAAGATTCAGCTCCATGATCAAGGACGCCGTCGCAAACGCCTGCCAGTGGTCTGGCATATCGCTTAAGATCAACATGTATGACCACTTGAGGAGGATGGACGAGATCAGGATTTCTGGAAGCTCGGACGCCATTATTTTTTCACCGGGAATTTTCCCCATCACGATAAAAGAGCTCTCGAAGCTTGAGTCTTTTGGAGTCCCTCTCGTATGCCTCGGAGTTTCGCTTGACGATGTCTCCGTCGATTCGATATCAACTGACGACAGGCATGGTGGCGCACTTGCGGCGGCGCATCTTGCAGGACTCGGTCACCGGAAAATATCCGTCGTCGTGGCGGAGCCGGAGATCAAGTCGCCAATCAGAAACAGGATTGACGGATTCATCGCGCATTCGACTCTTGCAGGAATCACCCCGGATGTGATAAACTGCGGAACCCTGCTGGGCGAAAATCCTTTCGACAAGGCATATGAGACCATAGCCGGACTTGCAAAATCCGGCAGACTCGACTGCACGGCGCTATTCGTGGACACCGACAACTGCGCGCTGGGAGCCATACGCGCCCTCTCTGACGCAGGACTCAACGTCCCGAACGATATCAGCGTGATCGGCTTTGACGGAATTCCTGAAGGCGCATACTATCGTCCAGCCCTTACAACGATCTCGCAGGACCTGGACGCCTGGGCCCAGGCCGTCATATCGACGATCCATCTCCGCACGGGCAATCCTTCGGGGGCATGCTCCCATCTCAAGATCAAGCCCAGGCTCACGGTCAGGGAATCGACAGCAAAGGTAAAATAACATATGAGGATTCTTATGAACCTGTCAGGAACTATTGCGAAAATCTTCGTCTCGACAATTGCTATCGTGTCATTTACATCCTTTACCGTGTACTCGGCCGAGAAGGGAGCTCCGGCGGAAAACAAAGCTCCCGTAATGAAAAAACTTTTCAGCTTCGGCGAGGATGAGAAATGGAAGTTCATAAACTGTCCGGATGAAAGGGCGAAGCTGATACCGGCGGAGGGCGCCATGGAATTTAAATGGACTCCGGCGAAGGCAGGAGATTCCGTGATCCTCCTTGAGAACGGTTTTCCACAGAACAGTCTCGGTTCTCCGGACTCCATCAGGCTGAAGATCAAAAAGATCTCCGCAGGCGACAGCGAAGCCACGTTCGTCGTCAGGGATTCAAAGGGCGAATGCTTCTTCCTCAAGCCAAGGAAAATTGCCGCAGGCGAACAGGAACTTGTCTGGAGCATTCCCGGTGACCTGAGCGGAACTTCATGGGGCGAAAAGCCGGCCACCAAGGTGAACAATATGATCTCCGGGGCGCTCAACATCTATGAGCTCAGGATCATCTCGAAGGATAATACGCCGGTGGATATCCTGCTGCAGTCAGGACAGATCTCGCTCGAAAACAAGATCCGGATCGAAAAGCCGATATACAAGTTCAGCGGCAATGAGAAATGGAAATTCATACATTGTCCGCCGGAGAGGGCGAATCTTGCAGTCGGCGCCTCCGGCACGGAATTCAAGTGGACACCGGAGAAGGCCGCCGAATCCATCATCCTGCTCGAAGACAGCTTCTTCCTGAAGAACATCGGGTCTCCGGATTCCATCTCCCTCGGGCTGGAGAAGACTTCAGGAGGGGAAGCTGAAACGGCATTCGTGATCAAGGATTCGCAGGGGGAATGCTTCATCTTGAAACCTAAGAAGATAGAAGGAGGCGGAAAGATGGTCTCGTGGTCATTGCCGGAAGATCTGAGCGGCACCTCCTGGCCGCAGAACGGCAGTGCAAAGGCTGACAAGAGGCTTGACATGCCCTTGTCCTTATATGAGCTGCGCCTTACCTCGAAGGATGGGGCCCCTGTCTCGGTGGTCTTTAATGCGGTCGGGATCTCTTCTCTTGGGAACGCCGAGGACTCGATCGATGTCGACGTCGAGACCGGAGATCCGATCCATGTGCTTGCAGCAGGCGCAAAAAATGTCCCGGCGCTGAAACTTTCGAGTTCTGCGGCAACGCCTGTCGACGTGGAAGTGGAATGCACAGCGCGAGACTATTCGGACCAGAAGATCGTGTTGAAGAGGAAATTCCAGATACCGGCGAATGGAACTGCGAGCTGGCCTCTCGTGGAAATTCCGCGCAAGCTTGGCATATGGTGGATTGACTACACAATCAAGGGAAGCCCCTCCTCTGCAGGCAGAAAGGGACAGCGTTCATTCTGCATAATGGATCCGGCCGGCCCCACCCCCCTCCAGACTGCTGGAGGAGGGAAGAAGGTTTCGGCGGTAGAGCCCGGCATCGGAGAGGAGTTCCTTTTTGGAATGATGGTGCACACCCCGAGATGGGCGCGCGACATCCAGGAGCTTGAAGTCCATGCGACGGCGCTCTGCGGGGCGAAACTCGTAAGGACCGGCACTTCATGGGAAGGCATACAGAAGGACCAGCAATCATGGAACTGGAAAGGCATGGACTGGCTCGTCGATGAATATGGCAAACAGGGAATAGAGCTCCAGTACATCTTCGCCTATACGCCGGAATGGGCGGCTCCCGCGGAAAAGCGCGGCAACCGCGACTGGCTGGTATGGAACCGTGCAACTCCAAATCTTGAGGCCTGGGGGAAATATGTCGAGGAGGTTACGAAGCGGTATGACAGAAAAATACGTTTCTTCGAAATATGGAACGAGCCGGATCTCGGTTTCTTCCGAGGCACGCTCGAGGACTATCTCTCAATGATGAAGATCGCATATGGGAATGTGAAGAAAGTCAACCCCAGGCTGTATGTGCTGACAGGCGGATTTGCGACCCTCTCATATCATCCGGAGTCGAAGCCGGATTTCCAGAAGAATGTGATAGCGCAGGGGCAGGACTTTTTCGACATACATGCGATACACGAGCATTCGCCTTTCAAGCTTTTCCAGAGCACAATCGACGGTCCGTTGGTGGAAGTCAGGAAACAGCTCAAGTCATACAAGCCCCTGTACTGCAACGAAACCGCGATAACTTCGCTGAACGGCGAAAAGTTCCAAGCGGAGACCTTCGTGAAGAAGCTCGCGTTCTCCTGGGCGAGAGGCTCGATCGGCTACACCTGGTACGATCTCCGCAACGATGGGTTCAACCCCGGTGATCCGGAGCACAACTACGGCATGATCACCAACGATTTCTATCCCAAGGCCATGTATCCGGCATATAATAATGCAGTACGGATTCTAAGAGGGAAGAAGTTCATAAGGCAGATGGATATCGGTTCTGGAGCCTGGATGTTCCTGTTCGGCGATGACAAGGAGAAAGTACTGGTACACTGGGTGGAGGCGGACAACGCTCCGAACCAGAACCTGGTCGCGCAGAACATTATAAAAGGATCGACGACCGTTGATCTGATGGGCAATCCCGAGCAGATAATCCCAATCGAGGGCAAGGCGATAATATCGGTGGGGCACACGCCTTCCTATATCGTCATCCCGGGGAATAATCCTGATCCGGCGGTCGAAGGGCAGATGATCAGTGTTG
Organism: uncultured Victivallis sp.; assembly: GCA_964506605.1. Taxonomy (GTDB): domain Bacteria; phylum Verrucomicrobiota; class Lentisphaeria; order Victivallales; family GWF2-50-93; genus GWF2-50-93. The sequence continues at coordinate 11,230 of CAZDNQ010000075.1, forward strand.
ACGGTCCGGTATTCGGCCTGCTCGGTGACAAGTTCACCATTTCAGGGACGGCGTCAAATCCGGTATCGGGGCAGCCCGAGATGAAGCTCGAACTCGTCCTTCCGGAAGGATTTTCATCCGAGGAGAAATCCAAGAAGATTATACTTTCCGGGAAGGAAGGGCGGAAGTTCTCGTTCAGCGCATTGGCCCCAAAGTCAATGGATATTTCACAGGGAGCCAGGCAGTCGGCGAAAATCAACTACGCTTTTGCCGACTCCTGGAAAGGATCCATAGAGGTTCCAATATCCCTGGCGATGAAGATGGACGGCGGCAAGATGGACGACAACCTGCCGAATTTTACACTGGCGTCCCATGGGAGCGTATACAACTTCAGCGAGAAGGATCCGAACATGGTAAACAAGGGATGGAACGGCCCCAAGGATCTAAGCGCTAAGATTTGGCTGGGGAAGAATGATGGAAAACTCCTTATGAAGGTCGATGTGGCAGACGATGTCCATTGCCAGAAGGACAAGGGGCCGGACATCTGGAAGGGCGACAGCATCCAGCTGGCGTTCGTGGTTCCAGGGCAGGATGGATACTGGGAGATCGGGCTTGCGAGACTCGCAGACGGTTCCCCGCAGGTGGTCGCCTGGAGCATCCCAAAGGGGATGAAGGATCCCGCGGCGGGAATCAAGCTCAGGACGACTCCGAGGGACGGAGGCCTTGTGTATGAGGCCGAATTCCCCTATGAATCCATGGGGTTTTCTGATAAAATACTATTGTCGGGAATACGTTTTAACCTCATAGTGAACGATGACGATGGCATCGGCCGCAAGGGATGGGTGCAGATTTCGCCCGGAATAGGCGAATCCAAGAATCCCGAGCTTTATCCCGGAATTTCGATCCAATAAAATTCAACCTTGGGGCAGGGGTATGAAAAATAGAATTGAAACTCAAAGATTGAAACTCAAAAATGACTTCACCCTTATCGAACTGCTCGTGGTGATTGCGATCATCGCAATTCTTGTCGCCCTCCTCCTCCCGGCATTGAAAGGGGCGAAGGAAGTGGCCAGGAAAATAACCTGCATGAGCAATTTGAAGCAGTTCGGTTACGCCTTCCAGATGTACTCCGGAGACAATGGCGATTATTTCCCTCCTCTGAACACAGGTCCGGACTGGGTTTCAATGGCATGGAAAGGGTATTGGAGCAACCTTCTGGTCTACAATGGTTACTTGACCGTCACCGGATGGAGCAATGAAGGGTATGGTTCTCCAAAGCCTGAAGGGGTCTGGCGCTGTCCATCGGTTCCTGACGACAAGATAATGAGCATGGGCGGCATAACCATCCTTGATGCCCCCCATGCATTCAGATACGGCGTTTCCGAAAAATTATCTACCTTGAAGAGGCCGTCGCAGATCCTCTACATGGCGGATGCGCGCTGCAGCCTTGAAAACGGTTTTGCCGGATATCCCCTTAGGACTTCCATGGTGCTGTACTGTCCGGCAAACTGCAAATGGCACCCCTACTCGACACTTGGCGCCGCACCCGGAACCAATTTCATCGAATGCGCTCCCGTCCATCCGGGATCAAGTTCAAATGCACTTTTCTATGACACCCATGTGGAGGGACGTCCTTACAATGATCTCTCCCAGAACAAGGAAGATGTGTTCGGACACTCATCAAGATAGGAATCCCATGAAAAACCAGATTACTAATAGACTCGGAATAGTATTGACAGATATGGTAGGGACGCCTCGCCGAGGCGTCCGCGGCGCTCTCGGC